>CAZKPI010000702.1:0-2949 GCA_964554555.1 uncultured bacterium | reverse complement strand
ACCCGATCAGCGGCCCCGCCCTTGACACCCCCGAAACCCAGGAGGTAGTGTTAGATAGGGAGTCCGGGGGATCATCCAGTGTGTCGCTGTTCGGCCGCGGCTACGGCCACCAGGTCGGCCTCTGCCAGGCCGGAGCCGTCGAGCTGG
Source organism: uncultured bacterium (assembly GCA_964554555.1). Lineage (GTDB taxonomy): Bacteria > Muiribacteriota > Ozemobacteria > Ozemobacterales > Ozemobacteraceae > Ozemobacter. The sequence goes on along the minus strand of CAZKPI010000702.1, from coordinate 2,802 downwards.
GAAAGCGCCGCTGGTCGTATCGCCAGATCCTGGCCTTCTATTATTCGAACGTCGCGTTGCGGAGGCTCCAGTATTGAAGGTGTCCGGCCAACGCGCCCCCGTTCCCGCCCCCTCCCCCCAGGGAAACGACCCGCTGGCAGTTCCATCATGGTCGTTCCGTCCCATTCTGCAGTTCTCCATCTTCCCCTCAAGAAACCCATGGAACCTGTCGATAGGAAACTGAAGCTTTTATTCTGCCCAGGCGCGGCGGCCCTGCCCGCGCTCCGCACCGTCAAGGAGTGATCGTATGGGGTTGTTTACCTTCGGGAGCAGTAATACCTCACTGGGAGTGGACATCGGAACCTCCTCGGTCAAAGCCGTCCAGCTCAAGAAGGCCCCCACCGGGCCGGAACTGATCGCCTACGGCATCGCCCCCCTGCCCCACGCCGCGGTCGAGGAAGGGAACGTCAAAGATCCCCAGACCGTCTCGGCGGTGCTCAAGGAGATGCTGAAAAATGCCAAGATCCGGCCCGAGCGCAGTTTCGCTTCGATCTCGGGCCAGAACGTCATCATGCGCTTCACCAAACTGCCGGTCATGACCCCCGAAGAACTCGAACAGACCGTCCGCATCGAAGCCGAGCAGTATGTCCCCTACGCCATCGACGAGGTCAGCATCACGCATGCCGTCCTCAACGAGATCACCGAGGAGGAAGGCGGCGGGAAATACTCCATCCTCCTCGTGGTCGCCCAGAAAGAGCTGGTCAACAGCTACACCGAGGTGCTCAAGGGCGGCGGCGTGATTCCCGAGGTCATCGACGTCGATACCATCGCCGCCATCAACGCTCTCGAGAACTCGATCATGCAGACCGCGGGCTCCCAGGAAGGCGGCGAGGTCGTCGCCATCATTGACACCGGGGCCCGCACCACCAACATCTCGGTCCTCAAGTCGGGCATCCTGATGTTCACCCGCAACATCCCCATCGCCGGGAACAACATCACCCAGATGATCATGAACGTCATGAAACAGGAGTTCGACCAGGCCGAAGGCATCAAACTGCAGGAGGCCGAGGTCGCCATCGGCGACACCGGCGGCAACGAGATCGCCGACGTGGTGAAGAACACGGTCGAGGAGCTGGCCTCCGAAATCCGCCGCTCCTTCGACTACTTCAAGGCCCAGTCCCGCGAACCCCTGATCCACAAGATCATCCTGTCGGGCGGAGGGGCCAACCTGAAGAGTTTCAATACCTACCTGAGCAACGAGCTGGGCGTCGACGTCTACATGGGCAACCCGCTGGAGGGCATCAACGTGACCGTCCCCGAAACGGACACCCTCTACAACAACCTCCAGCAGTTCGCCGTGTCGATCGGCCTGGCCCTCCGGGGGGTGCAGGAGTAAGCCATGATCAAAATCAATCTCATCACCGTCAAGCGGCGCAAGCCGATCCAGATTCCGTTCGCGGCCATCTTCCTGGTGATTGCCCTGGCTGGCATCCTGGTCGCCTTCTACTTCGGCACCATCTGGATCGAAGGCTACAACGAGGACCTGAAGAAGCAGAAGGAAGAGCTGGAAGCCGAGGTCCGGCGCGACAAGGACAAGCTCGACCAGCGCGACCGCCTCGAGCAGGACAAGCGCAACCTGGAGGCCCAGATCGAACAGCTCAAACAGCTGTCCGGCGCCAACCTCCTGCAGTGGTCCGAGGTGTTCAGCGGTCTGACCACCGTCGTGCCCGAAAAGACCGTCTGGATCACCAACCTGCGCATCGATTCCGACCGCCGGGTCCAGCTCACCGGATACGCCTGCGCCGAGGAAGGCAAAAAAGACACCGGCCGGCTCACCCTCGGCATCCAGAACTTCATCAAGCAGCTGCAGGGGCATTCCTATTTCGAAGAGGTGTTCCTGAGCAACGCCAACAAGAACACCTACGAAAAGGTGCCGGTCTGGCGGTTCGACGTCACCTGTCGGATCAAGCGCGACATCGGGTCGAAATAGGGGGCCACCATGAACAACTTTGCCGTTGTCATTCTGATCATCGTTCTCGCCGCGGCCGGGGCCGGCGGTGCCTTCTGGATGTACTACCTCCAGCCCGCCGAAGAGGAACGCGGCCGCCTCCAGCAGGACATCCGCGGCCTCGAGGCCAAGAAGGATGAAATCAAAAACGTGGCCGACGAGATCGCCCGCATCAACGAGGCCATCGCCAAGCTCACCGAAGAGAAGAACAAACTGCAGATGGAATCCAACCAGATGACCACGGTCGTCCCCAAACTCCTGGATTCCATCGAAGCCATCGCCAACAAATTCAACGTCAAGTTCCAGGACATCCGCATCTCCCCCCTGGTGCGCGCTGAACAGTGGTCCGAACTGCCCGTCGAACTGGGCCTGCTGGGCACGTTCCAGGACATCGGCAACTTCCTGATCATCTGCGAAAAGCGCAAGATCATCAACCTGGCCGCCGGTTCGATCACCATCTCGGTGTCGGCCGAAACCGACCCGAAATCAAAAAGCCCCCTGCTGACCGTGACCTTGAACGCCAAGGTCTACATCATGGGCGGCGGATACTGAGCCGGCGGTCCGCCGCCGGCGATCCGTCCCCCCACCCAATCCGCTTCATCCGCCATCCGTTTCCACCAACGAGGGTGACCCCAACGGGGGAAGCCCGCGGCAGGTTCGTGCTGTCGTCAGAAAGCGCGCAAGGAGGAATACCATGAAGATCTTCAGGCTCATCGCCCCCTGGGGGATCGCCGGAATGGTGGCCCTGGCCGCCCTGGCTTCCGGTCCTGTCCTGGCCCAGGAAGCCGACGAATTTTCCATGCCCGCCGAGGGGG
>CAZKPI010000701.1:0-2952 GCA_964554555.1 uncultured bacterium | reverse complement strand
CCAGGATTCCTACATTCCGAGTTTCTGTACCGGTTGTTATCGGAAGGGGCGCACCGGCGAGAAGTTCCAGGCCCTGGCGAAGCACAAGCACATCGACGCGTTCTGTTCGCTGAACGCGGTGGCCACCCTGCAGGAGTATCTCGAGGACTACGCTTCGGCGGAAACCCGGGAGGTGGGCGAGAGGCGGATCGCGGAGTTCATCGAGCGGCAGACCGATCCGGAAATGCGCCGGCGGATGCAGGACTGGCGGGCCCGCATCAAGAAAGGCGAACGCGACATCCCATACTGACGGGGATGCGCAGGAGGAAGAAAGAGGCAGGACCACGAAGCCGCCGGGGAAAAGGGAGTGCCAGGGGAAAGGGCGAGCGGGTCGTCTGCCCCGAAGCGCAGGGGGACTCTGGGCGGTGAGCCGGTTTCCCATGGAAGGCAAGGTTGAGAGACAGGCAGGAGCGGGGGACGGGTGGGGGGCAAGGAAGGGAAAGGGGTGAGGCAAATGGCTGAACGGATAGACCTGGAAACGCTCTGGCAGAGCCTGGAGGCGCGGGCCGCCCTGACCCCGGGGCAGGCCGGGTTCCTGTTCTCCCCGGATTTCGACCCGTACCGGGAGCGGCTGTTCGGGATGGCCGACGAGGTGCGGCGGCGGGTGCTGGGCGACGAGGTGTTCCTGCGGGGCATCGTCGAGTTCAGCAACATCTGCCGGTGCCAGTGCGCCTATTGCGGCATCTCCGCGCTCAATGCCGGACTGCCGCGGTACCGCCTGACCCGTGAGGAGATCGTCGATACCATCGGCGGGGCAGTGGCGATGGGCTACCAGAGCTTCGTTCTGCAGTCGGGGGAGGATCCGGGGTATGCGGCCGACGACCTGTGCGGCATCATCGGGGCGGTCAAGGAGCGGTACGACGTGGCGCTGACCCTGTCGATCGGGGAATGGCCGCGCGCGGCGTATGCGGCGTTCAAGGCGGCGGGGGCGGACCGGTTCCTTCTGCGCATCGAGACCTCCGACCCGGCGTTGTATGCGAGGTTCCATCCGCACTCCACCTGGGAACGGCGGCACCGCTGTCTGCAGGACCTGAAGGAGCTGGGGTTCCAGGTGGGCAGTGGCATTCTGGTCGGCCTGCCGGGCCAGGACGGTGCCAGTTTGGGCCGCGACCTCGAGTATCTGCGGGCCCTGCGGCCGGAGATGGTGGGGATCGGGCCGTTCATCCCCCATCCGGCCACGCCGCTGGCGGGGGCGCCGGGCGGCACGCTGGCGGCCTGCCTGACCTTCCTGGCCCTTCTGCGGGTCTACCTGCCCGACGCCTTCCTGCCCGCCACGACGGCGATGGGCAGTATCGACCCGCAGGGGCGGCAGAAGGCCCTGCGGGCGGGAGCCAACGTGGTGATGCCGAATGTCTCGCCGATGACCCACCGCGAGGAGTACCAGCTCTATCCCGGCAAGATCTGTTTGACGGACGACGCCGGCGCGTGTAGAACGTGCGTGGAGCGGATGATCGTCGGGCTGGGCCGCACGGTCAACACCGGCAAGGGGCACATCCGGAGGCAGGTCTACTGAGCATGAAAGCGGAAACCAGAGTCGAACGCGACTTCCTCGGGGAACGGGAAGTGCCGGCCGAGGCCTACTACGGCATCCACGCGGCGCGGGCCGCCGAGAACTTCTCGGTGTCGGGGCGGCGCATCCACCGGTCGATGATCCGGGCGCTGGCGCTGATCAAGAAGGCGGCGGCGCTGGCCCACGGGCAGGTGGGCGGCCTCGACAAGGTCAAGGTGGGCATCATCGAGAAGGCCTGCGACGAGATGGCCAACGGCCGGTTCGACGCGGAGTTCATCGTCGATCCTCTGCAGGGCGGGGCGGGGACGGCGACCAACATGTGCGCCAACGAGATCGTGGCCAACCGGGCCAACGAGCTGGTGGGGTCGCGGCTGGGCAGTTACAGTCCGGTGCATCCGACCGACGACGTGAACCGGGGCCAGAGCACCAACGACGTGTTTCCGACGGCGGTGCGCATCGCGGCGATCTGGGAACTGCGGGATCTGGTCGACGAGGTGGCCCGTCTGCAGGAGAGCCTGCAGAAGAAGGAAGCCGAGTTCGCGCACATCCTGAAGATCGGCCGCACCCAGCTCCAGGATGCGGTGCCGGTGACGCTCGGGGCCGAGTTCTCGGCCTGGGCGGAATCGATCTCGCGTGACCGCTGGCGGCTCTACCGGGTCGAGGAGCGCCTGCGGGTGGTGAACATCGGCGGCACGGCGGTGGGCACCGGCATCAACGCCTCGCGCAAGTTCCAGTTCGAATTCATCCGCATCCTGCGTGACGAGACGGGCATCGGCCTGGCGCGGGCCGACAACCTGGTCGAGGCGACGCAGAATGCTGACGTGTTCCCCGAGATCTCGGGCCTGTTGAAGCCGCTGGCCGTGAACCTGAGCAAGATGGCGAGCGATCTGCGTCTGCTGGCTTCGGGGCCGCGGTCGGGACTGGGGGAGATCCGCCTGCCGGCGGTGCAGGAGGGCAGCAGCATCATGCCGGGCAAGGTCAACCCGGTGATGTGCGAGATGATCAACCAGGTGGCGATGAAGGTCTACGGCAACGACCTGGTGATCACGCACGCCGCCGAGATGGGACAGCTCGAGCTGAACGCTTTCCTGCCCGTGATCATGGACGTTCTGCTGGAGTCGCTGACCATCCTGCGGCGCGGGATCGGGCTGTTCAACGACCGGTGCATCAAGGGGCTGGAAGCGAACGAACAGCGGTGCCGCGAGAACCTGCGGGGGTCGCTGGGCATCCTGACCGTCCTGGCGAAGCGGCTCGGGCACGACGCGATGTCGCAGGTCTACCTGCGTCACCTGAAGACCGGCGAGCCGGTTCCCGACATCCTGATCGGGGAAGGGCTGGCCACGGCCGAGGAAATCGAGGCCGCCCTCGACAACTACCGGGCGGACTGACCGCCGCGCGGCCGC
>CAZKPI010000700.1:0-2962 GCA_964554555.1 uncultured bacterium | reverse complement strand
CGCCCCTGGAGCACCCCCAGCCTCCGGCCGGTTGGCCCCCTTGCCCGCGGTCCGGCGAAGGTTCCGCCCCGCCGTCCTTCGGGGCAGGGCAGTCTGGCCGACCTTTCGCCGGACTGGTCTGGCTCTGGCCGGGTGCCTCGCTCTCCTGGCCGGCCTGGGCGGCGCCGCGACGGCTCCCGCCCAGGAGGCCGGCGGCCTGCTACAGCAGTTCGAGCGGAAGATCTCTGAGTTCGTCGGCGTTCCTGTCTCGGTCAAAGAGTACGGCCTGGACTACTCAACCGTGCGCCTGCGCGGGGTGCGGCTCGGCGATCCGGCCCAGGCCGCCATGCCCGCCGCCGAGATCGGCGAGTTGTCCGCCTCCTGCGACCTGATGAGCCTGTTGGGCGGGAAGCTGGTCCTGCAGGAGATCTCCCTGGCCACGCTGACTGGCCGCCTCACCCTCGATGAAGGCGGGGCCCTGGTGCGGGGAGGGGCGGCGAAGCCGGCTTCCCCAAGCCTGCCCCTTGACCTCCGCGATCTTCCGTTCAGCCGGATCCGCGGAACCGCCCTTTCGATCAGGATCGACGACCGCCGCCGGCGTGGCTCCCTCCATCTTCGCGTCCCCGCCGCCGCCGTCACCAAATCTGCCGACGGTTCCGGGCTGGCTGTCGAACTGGCGGGGGCGGTGGGCTGGGCCGCCGACGGCCAGCCGGCCCCCCCGGCGGATTTTGCCGCGGGGAAGATCTCCGGCCAGGTCACCGACCTGGCCGCCCCCAAGGTGTCGCTCGGGTTCTCCATCGAACCCTTGACCCTGTCGGAGATCGGCTCCCTGCTTCTGCCGCCCGGCGGCTGTCGGTTGGGCGGGGCCGGGGCGGCGGCGGGAACCCTGGCCGGCCCGCTGGCGCAGATGACCATCGCGGGAAAGGTGACGGTTGCCTCCGGGGCGGTGGTCGCCCCCGTTTCCGCCGCCGCCGCCAATGCCTTCACCTTCCCCTGGCAGGATCTGGTCGCCCCCTTCCATTTCGCGGGAAACACCCTCTCCATCTTGAAAGCCCGGGCCACGATGTTCGGCGGCCGGCTCGAAATCGATGCCGCCGTCCACCCCGGCCGGGTCCCGGCCGGTTTCGAAGTGAAGGCCCAGGCCGCGGGCGTGCGCGCCGAATCCTTCCTGTCGCAAAACACGACCCAGAAGCAAGTGGTGACTGGGCCGGTTGACGGCACCTTCCAGGCCGCGGGCGATGCGACCGGCCTCTCCTCCTGGAACGGAAAAGCCACCGTCGCGATGCGGACAGGGACCTACCAGGCTCCGCCCGTCATCACCCCCGTGCTGTCGCTGTTGAACCTGAAGGAGTTCGCCTCCGGCGACATCCAGGAAGGCCGCGGCACCTTCGTCCTGAGCCGCGGGATCATGACCACCGGCGACCTGTTCTTCCAAAGCACCGTCGGCCGGGCCGACTACCGCGGCGACGTCGGGCTCGACACCAGCCTGAAGGGGAAGCTCGACCTCGTGTTCGCCCGGCCCGCGGTCGAGAAGAGCCGGGTTCTGCAGGAGCTCTCTCTCGACGGGGTTTCGGTCAAGGTGCCGACCCGGGTCGAGGGGACGTTGCTGGCGCCCGCCTTCCCGGGCTTCAGCCCCCAGAAACTGCTGGAGCTCGGCCTGCAGAGGAAAGGCCAGAAGATGCTCCAGGACGTTCTGCTCGGCGGGAAACCCTCCCCGGCGCCGGCCGCCTCGGGCACGCCCCAAACCCGGAAGGACCCGGCGCAGGAGCTTCTCGGTGGGCTCGGTGGGCTGTTCAAGAAGAAAAAGAAGGCGGCTCCGGCCCCCGCGCCCGCCACGGCGACCTCCCCCGTGCCGCCCGCCCCCACGAAGAAGAAATCCCTTGACAAGCAGTTGAAGGACCTCTTCAAGTTCTGACCGGCTCCCCCGCCGCGGGAAGGGCGAGGGAAACCGTCTCAGGCGTTGTGGGAGAGGCTCTCGGCGGTCAACAGACCCTGCTCGAGGGATTCGAGCTCGCCGCGGATGCGGACGATGCCGCGCGACAGCTGGCCCGAGGAGGCCTTCATGGTCTGGATGTCGGCGAACTTCAGCGAGTTGACGGTCTCGAAGGCACCCTTGACCAGCTCGGTGATCTGCAGGCGCTGGACCTGGATCCGCTTGTGGCAGGTGGCCAGCCGGTCCATCTCCTGCAGGCGCTTCTGCTTGAGAGCGACCATGTCCCGGATCTGCGCCTGGACAACCGGGTCGGCAGTGGCGGCCGCTTCGCGCTCGGCGGCCGCGATCTCGCGTTCCAGCCCGGCGCGGTCGGACTCCTGCAGAACCCGGCCGAGATGCGCGCCGCGCAGGAGCAGGCGGGCATGGTCGGCCTGCAGGCCGGCCATCTGCCGGATGGTGTCCTGCAGGGCTTCCTCGAGGGCGGGGTCGGACCCGTCAAGGGAAGCCCGCACGCGGGCCACGTCGTGTTCGAGGGCGGCGAACTCGCGCAGGTCGCTGTCGGTGAGATGCTCGGCGCCGGCCCTGGCCCGGGCCGCCTGCAGGATGCGCCGCATCAGCCGGCGCCGGCCGAACAGGCCGAACAGCCACCCGAGGGAGGCCCAGGGCGGCAGGCCGGGCAACTGCCAGCCGGACAGGCCGTGCAGCATGCCGCCGGTGGCGATCAGCGCGGCGCCCGATTCCAGCGACAGACCGGTGCGCAGAACGATGAAGGGGCAGTAGTAGAGGGCGACGATTCCAAAGAAATAGCTGGGATCCCGCTGGTAGATGGCGATGGCGATCGAGGTCAGGAAGACCAGCGAGGTCAGGGTGAAGATCAACTGCATCTGCTGTTCGTCCTTGATGCCCTGGTGGACGGTCAGGACGAGGTAGAGGTTCAGCACGAAGATCCCGAAGGTCAGCATGGTCCGCTCGATGGTCGTCATACGTTTCCCCCTCCGTTGCCGGCTTGCGCTCGAACGGCTCTGGCCGGGCTGGTTCTGGCGGGGCGGG
>CAZKPI010000699.1:0-2962 GCA_964554555.1 uncultured bacterium | reverse complement strand
ATCGGTGTTTGTCTGAAGCATGCGGGAAGGCGGCTTGATCAGGCAGGCCTGCCGCAGGCCCGCCGGGAAGGGATGGCCAGGCGCCCGGCGCCGGAAGACGGCTGGCCCGGCTGTGCCGCGCCTTTGTCAGGGGTTTCCCGGCCCGGCGTTGAGGTTCGCCAGAACATCCCGTTGTGTATAATGCCCCCATGGGAGCAACCGCCGAAGAGGGGCAGGGAAGGGGGTTCACCCAGGCCGCCGGCCCCGCTCTGCTCGTCCTGCTGTTTCTGGGCGTGATTCCCTGCCTGCTGGCCGACGCCGCCCTCCGCCACCTGGCCGGGATCCGCGAAACCGCGGCCGAACGGCGCGCCTTCTCCCGCCTCGACCGCGAACTGTCGCTGATCCTGCCCAGCACCGACCCCGAGCATCTCCTCAAGCGCAGTCTGACCACCCTGGCCCGCCGCGCCGCCCGCCGGGCCCGCCCCCTGCCCTACCTGCAGGTGCGCCTCGAACGGCTCTGGCGGCGGTTCCCCCGCCTGTTCACGTTCACCCTCCTCGACGGCCAAGGCGAGGTGCGAACCCAGATCGGGGGCCTGGAATCACGACGGGCCGCCCGGGAGTTCTGGGGGATGCTGGAAACGTATTACCGGAAAGGCTATCTGCCATTTGACCACCGTCTGCCGATCGTCGCCCGCTTCCTCGGGCTGACCGCCCGCGCCCGCCCCCGGCTCGAGCAGATCGGGTCGGGCTGGATCGAAACTTCCCTGGGCCCTCGCAAGACCTGGCTCTTCCAGCATTTCGACCGCCGGTTCGCCTTCTTCGCCAGCATCCACAAGGCCGGCTTCTCGCCCCTGATGGCCCTCGACGCCCTGGCCGGCCGGGCCGCCCGGCGCGGCATCCGGATCGACGCCGTCGATATGGTCGGGGTGCGGGTCCTCGGCCCCGGCGCCGCCGTCGCGCCCCCGCAGGTCGCCGAGATGGCGGTGCGCTACGAGAACGAACCCCGCAAGGAGTTCCGGGCGGCCGGCCGGCTGTGGTCGGTGGCCATGATCAGCACCCGCTACCGCCTGGTGGCTTCCCTTCCCGTCAGCCCGGACGCGTCCCCCTCCTGCCTGGTCTTCCGTTTCCGGGTCGCCGCCGCCGCCGGCCTGCTGGCCGCCTGGGCCGGCCTCTGCTGGATCCTGGCCCGCCCCCGCCTGCCCTGGCTGTCGATCCGCTGGAAACTGCTGGCTCTCTTCCTGGGCTCGACCGCCGGCCCGCTCGCCCTGCTGATCTTCGTCATCGACGCCTGGCTGGGGGAACGGGAGGACCTGCTCGTGCAGACCGCCATGCAGGACAACGCCCTGCTCCTGAACGAGATCGACCTCAAGTTCCCCCTGGTGACCCGCCGCTGGGAGGTCGATCTCCAGCGCCTGATCCCGGCCGCCGCCCCGGCCCGCCCCCGCGACCTCCTGGCCATGGTCGACCGCCTGGTCCCCTTCCTGAACGGGGCCAAGGCCGAGGAGGCCCGACTGCTGGCTTCCGACGGCCGCGAGGTGCCCCTGCCGATCGCCCGCAACCCCCTGGAACTCGGCCAGAAAGGGTTCGCCGCCCTGAGCCTCTCGCTGTGGCGGTCGATCACCCGCGACGACCGCCTGGGCAACAGCCGGCTCCTGCTGGAGACCGACCTGATGCTGGGTTTCCTGCCCCCGGAGGAACGGGCCGGCTTCCTGGAAGGGCTGGAAGGCAACGAGTCGGTGATGATCCCCCTCGAACTGGCCAACCTGAAAGGATCCTTCTACTTCCGCGTCCTGCGCAACCCCGCCGGGGAGCCGGACTACCTGTTCACCGCCCTCTGGGACCGGGGAGACCTGGTGCGCCGCCACCTCCGCCGGTCGGTTCCCGCCCAGCCGCTCGATGACGGCACCGAACTGATGTGGATCCGCCGGTTCCCCAACTGGGAGGTGGTCCGGCATCCGACACGATCGCTGGCCAGCGTCCGGCAGGTCTTCCCGTCCTGGCCGCGCCGCCCCCTGGGCCGCGATTTTCGCGAATTCTTCCGGGTCTTCCTGATGAAACAGCGGCTGGCCCATGACCTGATCACCTGCAAGGGCCAGCCCTGCGTGGTCACCGCCTTCCCGGCCCGACTGCTGGACCAGTTCCTGCTGGTGGCTGTCAAGCCCCTGACCGCCATCCAGGCCGAGATCGCCGGCTTGCGGCGGCGCCTGCTGGGGTTCGGAGCACTGGTCTGCGGCCTCGCCGGGTTCTTCGGCACCCTGCTCGCGCGCAAGTTCCTCGCCCCCGTCGAGGCCCTCGCCAAGGGCGTGGCCGCGGTGCACGACGGCCGCCTCACCCACCGGGTCCCCCTGCCCGACCCTGATGAACTGGGCGATCTGACCGCCCTCTTCAACGTGATGACCGCCAATCTGGAGGAGGTCTCGATGGGCCGCGAGGTGCAGGCCCGCCTCCTGCCCAGGGAGCCGTGGTCGGCCCAGGGCTTTCGGGTGGCCGGACGTTCCCTTCCCGCCTCCCAGCTGGGCGGCGATTATTTCGACTTCCTGCCGGGCGGAGAGGACCGCCTGTTGATCCTGATCGGCGACGTGACCGGCCACGGGGTGCCCGCCGCCCTGGGCATGGCGATCGCCAAGGGGCTGTTTGCCGAGCATGCCGCCGCCGGACGCCCGCCCCTCGAGCTGGTCACCGCCCTGAACCGCGTTCTGCGCGCCACCACCCCCGACCGCTTCAGCCACCCCCTGCTCATGACCGCCTGCGTGGTCGAGGTGAACCTCGCAACCCGCGATCTCACGCTGTTCAACTGCGGCCACCCCTTCCCCTTCCGCCAGTCGCCCGGCCGCCCGCCCGGCCTGGTGATCACCGCGGGAACCCTGCTCGGCATTCGTCCGGAGGTGCGGGTCACCCCCCTGTCCCTGCGGCTGGCCCCCGGCGAGCGGCTTCTCTTCTACACCGACGGCCTCGCCGAATCGCTCAGCATCGACGGCGATGA
>CAZKPI010000698.1:0-2970 GCA_964554555.1 uncultured bacterium | reverse complement strand
GAACTTCACGAATTCCGACATCGGGGTCACGCTCCTGCGGTAAAATGGTTTAACTGGTATTAAAATACCAAATTATCGCAATAAAGGCAAGCGGTTTTTTCGACCGGTTCGAAAGCGATCGACAATCAGCCTGTGGAGCTGGTTCACGGCCATCGCCCGCGCCGGTCAGGCCCGGCGACCGGCTTCCAGCCAGCCCCAGGCCCAGGAGATGGCACATAAGGGGCAGGAGCAGGGCGGCGAGCCCGGCGGGGAGCTGGCCGTCGGGCCCGGGCTTGACGAAGGCGGTGAGCCAATCCGGCCAGCCCGGGGCGGCCCCCCCGGCCTGGGCGAACCTCATCGCCTGACCGCGCCGGAACGGAAGGCCCAACATCTGAAGCGGGTTCCCGGGCACCACGGTTCGGTTCTCTGATGGAGCCATGGCCTGCGGAAGTCACTGTTCATCAGAGAAGCATGGGATCGCTGAGTGTGAATTCCCGGGGAGCTGGAGGCGGTTTTGACAGGACCCGGGTCCGGGGGTAGGATGGGGAAAACCGTTTGGGAGGATGCATGTTCGCGGGACGCCGGGCGGGGTATTCCCATTGGCTCCTGGTGTTCGCCGGGGCGATCGTCGTGCTCCTGGGTCTCCTCTGGCAGGAGGTTCTCACTCACCAGGAGGGTCATCATCACCCCGCCCCCCGCCCCGCCGCCCTGGGGCCGGCGGTGGCCAACACCCGGGGCCGGACGCGGATCCTCGTCCTCAACTCCTACCATTTCGGTTACTCCTGGTCGGACAACGAGATGGCGGGCATCCTCGAAACCCTTCACCGCCTTGCCCCCTCCGTCGATCCCGTCGTGGAATGCCTCGACTGCAAGCGGTTCCCCGACATGGGGCACTTCCCCCAGCTCCAGAGCCTGTTCCGCCGCAAATACACCACCCAGGGAATCCCCCTCGTCATCGCCGCCGACAACCCCGCTTTCGAGTTTGCCCTCAGCCGGCGCCAGGATCTGTGGCCTGACGTTCCCATCGTCTTCTGCGGCATCAATGGCTGTGACCCTGGCCGGATCGCCAGCCTGACCGGGGTGACCGGCGTGGCCGAGGTTCTCGATGCCGCAAGCACCCTCGACCTCGCCCTGCGTCTCCAACCCGGGACCCGCGAAGTGGTGATCTTCCACGACCATTCCCTCACCGGGATGTCCTCCCGCCGCGAGGTCGAGGAACAACTGCGCCCCTGGGCCGGCAAGGTGAACCTCCGCTTTCTCGACCCCCTCCCGTTACGGGACCTGCTCCGGACCCTGGAGAGGCTGACCCCCGGCACCATCGTCCTGGCCCTCTCCTACAGCATGGATCGCAACGGCGCCCTCCTCGACCACGACCGGGTGGCCGAGCTCCTGGCTCAGCATTGTCCGGTTCCGGTCTACGCCATGCACGAGGAACGGGTCGGCCACGGCGTGGTCGGCGGCCGCGTCATGGGAGGATACAGCCAGGGGAGGCGGGCGGCCGAACTGGCCGTGGAGATCCTCAAGGGGGCCGCCCCCGCCAGCCTGCCCGTGGACCGGCCGGGCCCCTCTTCCTGGCAGTTCGATTTCCTTCAGCTCCAGCGGTTCGGGCTGTCCCCCTCCCGACTGCCCGCCGGCAGTCTCCTGGTGAACCAGCCAAGTTCGTTCTTCGCCGAGCACCGGGCCCTGGTGCTGACCACCTTCGCCCTCCTGTCGATGATGACCCTTGGCTTCCTTGTCCTCCTGCTCAACGTCACCCGCCGCCAGCTGGCCGAGGAGGCGCAGGTGGCTTCGGAACACCGGTTCCGCCGGTTGTTCGAGACCGCCGTCGACCTGATCCTGGTGCTCGGGCCCGACGGCCGCATCCGGCAGGCCAACCCGCGGGCGGGGGAGATCCTGGGCCTCGACTCCGCCGCCCTGGCCGGCCGCCCCCTCGGGGAACTCCTGCCGGCCGAGACCTCCGCCGCGGTGATGGCCCGGATCAGCGACACCCCGACCCTCGGCCGGGTGACCCTGGAAACGACCTTCCTGGGCCCCTCCGGGAGCGGCACCCCCGTCGAACTGATCTGCTCGCCTCTCGCGGTCGAGACCGGGCCCGCCATCCTCTGCACCGCCCGCGACCTGACCGAGCGCCGCCGGGCCGAGGCCCGCCAGCGCAAACTGCAGGAGGACCTGAACCAGGCCCAGAAGATGGAATCGATCGGGTTCCTGGCCGGGGGAATCGCCCACGACTTCAACAACATCCTGACCGGCGTCCTCGGCTACGCCGAACTGGCCGCCCGGCACTTGCCCGAAGGCTCGCCCGGCCACCGGTTCCTGGGCTCCATCAAGGCGGCGGGGGAAAAGGCCGCCCTCCTCACCCGTCAACTGCTTGCCTTCAGCCGGAAGCAGGCGCTCCAGGTTCGCCCCCTCGACCTGCGCGAGGTCATCCAGGGGATGGCGGGCATCCTCAAGCGCCTTCTGCGCGAGGACGTCGAACTGCAGGTGCGGGAAGGGAACCCGGTTCCCCCCGTGCTGGCCGACCGCAGTCAGGTCGAGCAGATCCTGATGAACCTCGTGGTCAACGCCCGCGACGCCATGCCCGACGGCGGCAAGGTGTTCATCGAGACCGGCACCGCGGTCATCACCGAACCCCTCGTGCGGCACCACCAGTTCGAACGGACCGGGGAGTTCGTGGTGATCAGCGTCAGCGATACCGGCGTCGGCATCCCCCCGGAGATCCGCAGTCGGATCTTCGAGCCGTTCTTCACGACCAAGGAGGTGGGGAAGGGGACCGGCCTGGGCCTGGCGACCGTCTATGGCATCGTCAAACAGCACGCCGGGCACATCTACTTCTACAGCGAGGTCGGCCGCGGCACCACCTTCAAGATCTACCTCCCGGTGGCCATCGAGGCGACCGCCGGCGCCGCGGCCGTCTCCGCCGCCCCGCCGCGGCCCGTCCCCGCCGGGTCCCCGCCGGGTGCCCCCAACCGGGAAACCATCCTGGTGGTCGAT
>CAZKPI010000697.1:0-2971 GCA_964554555.1 uncultured bacterium | reverse complement strand
CCTGGGCGGGGCGCGCAACCGGCCTGGCGCGCCGCCAGCCGCGGCGGCCAAGGGGCGCTTCCGGCCTCCTGGGCGGCCGGATCACCGGGAGGCGACGGGCTCCTCTGCCGCCGCCTCGGCGCGAACCAGGACCGGCCCCGAAGCGCTGAACGCATGGAGCGGGGTGATGGTCCCGCCGTGGGGGCCGGTGGCCCAGGCGGCCATCCCCGTGTAGCCCAACCCTTCGAAAAAGACCGGCTGGTCGTTCTCATCGTCGGGAAAGACGGGGACGTTCATGGCGAACCGTTCCCCCGCCGTCGTCTCCACCCACAGGTCGCCGGTGCAGAGATACCGCGGGTGGGTCCGCCCGTGGTCGTCAGCCACCCGCCGGATGAGCGCTTCCAGGGTGCGGGGCCGGTCGGGCGGCACCCGGAAAAGGGCCTGGAAATACGCATTGCGGAAAGCCCATCCCCCCGCCTGATCGACGGTCAGCAGGGCGGGCCGGTGCCATGCCCACCACAGCCCGGCCACGAACGGGCCGTAGAGCAGGCTCAGACAGATCAGCAGGGGGACCGGCCGCGTGTTTTTGAAGGCGGGGTCCTGGGCCTCCGCCGGGGAGGGGAACAGCCAGGGCCGCAGAACCCTGGTCAGGATGAGCCCCCCCAGGAAGACGGCAAAAAACAGGATGATCAGGGCCATGATCACCACGTTGGGAGCCAGCCACCAGATCTGCGGCATCCGCCCGGTCCTCCTGTCAACCCCCAAGCGGCAGGGCCGTCCAGAGGGTCTTTTCCTCTTCCTACCCCAACCGGGGACCGAGGTCAAATCCCCGCCATGGCCTCGGGACGCCGGGCCCCGGCCGGCAGGCGCCTTTCCCGACCCGCCGCCGCCGGGGACCGGAATCGCCGCCAACCCGCCTGGCCGCCCATCGCCCGATCCGCCTCCCGGATCCAGATCGAATCCAGCCGGGGAACCCCGCCCGGAATTGTGGTATCATGCCCATCCACCTTCCACACCCCGTTCCCGGAGGACACCATGGCCATCCATCTGTACAACTCGCTCACCCGCACCAAGGAGGAGTTCAGGCCCCTCGTCGAGGGACAGGTCGGCATGTATGTCTGCGGCCCCACCGTCTACGGACCGCCCCACCTCGGCCACGCCAAGAGCTACCTCACCTTCGACGTGCTGGCGAAATACCTCCGGCACACCGGCTTCAAGGTCCGCTACGTGCAGAACATCACCGACGTCGGCCACCTCACCGACGACGCCGACGCCGGCGAGGACAAGATCATCAAGCAGGCCCGTCTCGACCAGGTCCACCCCTGGGAGGTCGTCGACCGCTACATGCGTCTGTACTTCGACGACATGACCGCCCTGCGCATCGCCCATCCCAGCTTCTACGTCCGCGCCAGCCAGCACATCGGCGAACAGATCGAGGCGGTCGTCGACCTCCTGAAGAAGGGCCATGCCTACGAGGTCAACGGCAACGTGTATTTTGACGTCGGCTCGTTCGCCGGCTACGGCAAACTGTCCGGCCGGGTCATCGAGGAACAGCGCGAAGCCGTGCGGGTCGAGGCCCGTTCCGAGAAACGCCATCCCCGCGACTTCGCCCTCTGGAAACGCGCCGAGCCCGGCCACATCCTGCGCTGGAACTCGCCCTGGGGCCCCGGGTACCCCGGCTGGCACATCGAGTGCTCGGTCATGAGCACCAAGTATCTGGGCGACACCTTCGACATCCACGGCGGCGGGCTCGAGAACATGTTCCCCCACCACGAATGCGAGATTGCCCAGAGCGAGGCCGCGACCGGCAAGCCGTTCGCCCGCTTCTGGATCCACAACAACATGGTCACCGTCGACGGCGTCAAGATGGGGAAATCCCTCGGCAACTTCCGCACCGTGCGGGACCTCCTCCAGAAGCACACTCCCGAGGCCATCCGGGTCTTCGTGCTGTCCACCCACTACCGCTCGCCCACCAACTACACCGAGGAAGCCATCGGCGCCGCCGCCGCCGGCCTCAGCCGGCTCACCCAGTGCTACGCCGCCCTCCGCGACCTCGAGACGAAGGGCGGCCCCGGCGACGATGCCGCGATCACCGGACGATGCGCCGACACCGCCCGGGCCCTCGGCGAGGCGATGGACAACGACCTCGACACGCCCGGGGCCATCGCCCAGATCTACGAGTTCGTCACCGCCATCAACCGCCGTCTGACCTCGGGACCTCTGCCCGCCGCCCCCGCCCGCGAAGCCGCCCAGCTCCTGCGCACCTGGGCGGGCGACCTGCTGGGCATCCTGGCCGAACCGGCCGCCGGCGAGGGCAACGTCGATCTGGCCCCGATCATGGACCTCGTCATCGAGCTCCGCAAAGACCTGAAGGCCGCCAAACAGTTTCCCCTGGCTGACAAGATCCGCGACCGCCTCAAGGCCGCGGGCATCGTCCTCGAGGACACCCGCGACGGCACCCGCTGGCGCAAGGCATGACCCGTCGGAACGGAACCAGACAGACGAAGGAGCGGAACCTTGCCTGATCAGCCGTCCCCCGCCGCCCCCGTCCGCCTGGTGCTGAACCGGCCCTGGCCGGTCGAACGGGCGGCCCGTTTGCCCGCGCGCACGCTCGCCTACATCGGCGACTCGGTTTTCGAACTGGCCATGCGCCTGCACCACCTCGAAACCGGCATCGACGGGAGCGGCCGGCTCCACAGCTCGGTGGTGGGCATCGTCTGCGCCGACGCGCAGGCCAGGCTGTTCGAGGCGGTCTTCCCAACCCTGTCGGAAGACGAACAGACCCTCCTGCGCACCTGGCGGAACGCCAAGATGCCGCACCGCACCAGCGGGGCCTCGCGTGGCGCCTATGCCCGGGCCACCGCCTTCGAGGCCTGGGTCGGCTTCCTCTTCCTGACCGGCCAGCAGGAACGCTGTGCCGCCCTGGTACAGCAGGCCCTGCCCGCCCCCCATCCCGCACCCGCCCAGGACCAGACACCATGAACCCACTGCC
>CAZKPI010000696.1:0-2973 GCA_964554555.1 uncultured bacterium | reverse complement strand
CGTCTGCCTCCTGCCTTCCTCCTCTTCCTTCTTCTTTTCCCTCCTCCCTTTAGCGCTCTCCCCTCTCTGTGCCTCCGTGCCTCTGTGGTGATTCCTCTTCCTTCTTCCTCTTCCTTCTTCCTCTTCCTTCTTCCTCTTCCTTCTGCCTTCTTCCTCTTCCTTCTTCCTCCTTCTTCTTTTTCCTTCTTCTTTTTCCTCCTCCATTTAGCGCCCAGCCCTCTCTGTGCCTCCGTGCCTCTGTGGTGATTCCTCTTCCTTCTTTTCTCCTTTCCCTTCTTTCTCGTCGTCCCTCAGTCTCTCCGAATTCCTCACCAGTCATGCTTCCTGCCCGCTCTCTTTTTGATGCCCGTTGACGCGAGCCTCCCCGGGCCGGGGGACCCGGGGAGGCTCGAGAAACGCTCTGGAAAGCGGACGGAACGATCAGCTCTTGGAGGTGGTCTCCTCTTCGTCGTCGCGGGTGATCTTGAACTGGTCGATCTGATCTTTCAGCGCCTGGGCACTTTTGGCGAGCTGGGCAAACTTCTCGTCATGGCCAAGGGTGGCCAGTTTGGCGGCGATGTCGTCGCTCAGGGTGCGGGCCTGCGCCAGGGTGTCGCGGAAGCGTGACAGCATCTGGTTGATGGCGGCCGCGACCTCCTTCAGGCTGTCGTTCTTGCGAAGGTGGATCTCAAAGGTCAGGTCGCCGCGGGCGATGCGCTGGATGCTTTTCTCAAGCTTGAACGCCGGCCCGGCGAACTGGTGGGAGTACATGATGCTGACGATGAAGACGATGATCACGTTGACCAGCACCAGCAGTAAGAGACGGGGCCAGAGGTCCAGGATGAAGAGCCGCATCAGGCTCTCGGTGCTCTGGCTTTCCGTCAGGGTGGCGCGGGTCTGCATGAAGAACGAACCGAGGACGTAGATGTTGCAGGCGGTGATGACGGTGATCAGGAATACCAGCAACAGGATCGTCCCGGCGAACTTGCTTTGCATGCCCTTGGCGATGAAATAATTCTTCCGCTGGGTCAGGCTGCTCATGCCTCTCCCCTTTCAGGTGGGATCAGAAACCGAGGGTATCTTACCGGAAGCCCCCCGCGTTTGTCAACGACAGGACCGGAGCGGGATCGGCGGAAAGGGCTCGGAATTTCGGCCGGCCTGCCGATAGATGGGGCATGACCCGCCGCCGCCTGCTCGCCGTATCCCTCTACGCCCTTCTCGCCGTGACCGGCTGTGCCGGTTCGGGCAGTACCAACCCGGCCGGCGGCCCGGCGGCGGGGATCTTCCAGACCGGGCTGGCCTCCTGGTACGGCGAGGAATACCATGGCCGCCCGACCGCCTCGGGCGAGACGTTCGACATGTACCAGCTGACCGCCGCGCACCGCACCCTGGCCTTCGGAACGATGGTGGAAGTGGAGAACCTGGCCAACGGCCGGCGGGTGAAGGTGCGGATCAACGACCGGGGCCCCACCCCCGAGGAGCGGATCATCGACCTGTCGAAAGCCGCCGCCGGGGAGATCGGCATGGTCGCCCAGGGCGTGGCCGAAGTTTCCCTGCGCCTGGCCGGGGGAAATTGAGGGGCCGGGGGCGTGCCGTTACAGGCCGCCCGCCTGCTCGTGATGGAAATACCGGCGGTTCTCGTAGACCGCCCACCCCGTGTAGCGGCCGCTCTTGCCCTTGAAAGGGGCCTCGACGGTGCCGCCGCGGGGATCATACTGGTACTCCCCGTGGAACTGGAGCATCCGCCCGACAGCCAGGGCCATGGTCTCGGAACCGGTGACCGGGAAGCGGAAGGTGAACTCGGTCTGGCCGTCCCGGCTCCGGATCCGGCATTGCTGAACCAGGGGGGCGCTGGCGACGGCCGCTTCGGGGGGCAGGATGCCGGTGATCGTGCCCCCGTCCCGGACCTCGACCTTCCGCAGTTGCTGTTGAAAGGCCTCGGTCACGGTGAGGTCCTGGCTCATGTAATTGGCAAACACGAAGATGCCGAACACCACCAGAGGAATGGTGATGAGGATGGCCGAATCCTGCCAGGTCAGTTCAGGTGGTTTCTTGCTCACTGCCGACTCCTTCTGCCGGGGGTGAACCGGCCGGTGGACGGCCGGGCGGGATCACGATAGCACAAGCTCCCGGTGTCGTCCAGTTCGGCGCGGCCGCGCCAGATCCGCCTGGTTGGAGGAAATCTTCCGGCTGGCGGGCCGGCGTCGGTCGGCGGGGCTAAGGTCAGCGCCCGATCGTGCCGATGAACTAACTACGGAAGTCGGCGGACGACACGGACGTCAGCCACCCATCCCACGGGCCCCGGTCCCACCCCCGCCCGGAACCTGATCTGCAAGGAGCGCAACGTGTGGAATAAATTGCGAGCCCGGCACTATGCCATCATCCTGCTGTTGGCCGTGGTCACCCTCGAAACGTCGGCCATCGCCATCGACCGGTTCCTGAGCCGGGGGGAGGACACCGCCTTCGCCATCGACGGGAAGTTCCGCAACAACCCGTTCATGGAGCGCTTCCAGCTGGCCGAGGCCAATGCCGCCCCAGTGCCGCCCACCCTGGCCCTTCCCCAGGCGGCCGCCCGGGTGTCCCGCGTTTCCGTGCTCAAGACCCCTCTGGCCCCGCCCGCCGCCCCTGCCGCTCCCCTGTCCGAGCTGGCGGCGGTGCAGGATTGGCTCGACTACACCGTCAAGAAGGGCGATTCCCTCGCCCAGATCGGCGGCCTGTTCGGGGTCAAGGCCGCCCACCTCGCCTCCGCCAACAATCTGAAGGAAGACCGGAGCCTCAAAGCCGGCCAGAAGATCCGCATCCCTCTCTCCTCGAACCGCATGGTCTACTCGGTCAAGGCGGGGGAATCCCTGTCGAAGATCGCCAGCCGCTTCGGCATCACCATCCAGGACCTGATCAACGAGAACAACCTGCGGACCTATTCCCTGCAGGAAGATCAGAAGCTGACCATTCCCCTCCGCGGACAGCCCGCCGACCTGGCCATGGTGAAGACCG
>CAZKPI010000695.1:0-2989 GCA_964554555.1 uncultured bacterium | reverse complement strand
GAAGCCCTCCTGGCCGCCGCCGCCCGGACCGGCCACGCCGATGACATGACCGCGGTGTGCCTGTCCATTCCGGCCACGGGGGCCGCCGCGCCCTCGCGGTGACCGGCCTCCCGGGCTGACGGACCGCGACGCGGCGCGGACGCGGGGGGAGGGCCTCAGCGTTCCCCCCGCCAGAAAACAGGGTCCAGGGCCATTGGCCCTGGTGGGGTGGAAGGGGCAAAGCCCCTTCGGCCAGCCTTCCTGCGGATCAATGTCTTCCTTCCTGCCGGGGCCGTCCTGCCCCCGTCAACCCCGCTCCAGAAGCGGAAGGGAAAAAGAGAATGGCGGCACCCGGGCTTGCCGCTTCCAGAGCGAGAGGAATTCCACGTTCTTGTGGTCGTCGACGATGGGGGCGGGGGCGAGGGCGTGCAGGAAGATGCCGTCGGCGGCGAAGGTTTCCTGCAGACCGGCGATGACCTCGCGGTGGACGGCCGGGTCGCGCACCAGGCCGCCCGGCTCCACCCGGTCCGGGGGGGCCTCGAACTGGGGCTTGATCAGGGCGACCACCGCCCCGGCCGGGCGCAGGAAGCGGAAGGCCCGCGGCACGATGTGCCGCAGGGAGATGAACGAGACGTCGGTCACCACCAGGTCGAAGGGGTCGGGAAAGGCGTCGTCGGGCAGGGTCCGGAAGTTCGTGCGCTCGCGCACGGTCACGCGCGGGTCGGCGCGCAGGCGGGCGTCGGGCAGGCCGTAGCCCACGTCGAGGGCGGTCACGGCGGCGGCCCCGTGCTGGAGGAGAACGTCGGTGAACCCGCCGGTGGAGGAGCCGATGTCGAGGCACCGGGCCCCGGCCACGGCCGGGAGGCCGGCGGCCGGGAACAGCTCCAGGGCCCGCTCCAGCTTGCGGCCGCCGCGCGACACCCACGGCAGGGCGCGCTCCTTCCTGACCAGCGGCTGATCGACCGGCACCCTCTCGCCGGCCTTGTCCCAGACCCGGTCGCCGGTGCGGATCTCGCCGGCCATGATCAGCCGCCGCGCCGTGTCGAGGTCGGCGGCCAGACCGCTGGCCACGACCCGCTCGTCGAGCCGGATCTTTCTGGGTTTCATGCGTGCCCGGGGCCCCCCTTTCGTGGACTTTCGGCCTTCCCCATGGTATCAAAAGGGAGGGGCGGATGACCCCCACGAAATGACTGGAGGAGAGAGCACAGAATGAAATACCAAATCATGCAGCCCGGTTCCTACGCCATGATCAAGGTCGACCTGGCGGCCAACGAGGCCATGAAGGCCGAGTCCGGCGCCATGGTGGCCATGCATCCCAACATCGACGTCGAGGCGAAGGTCGACGGGGGCAGGGTCGGCGCGCTCAAGCGCGCCGTGCTGACCGGCGAGAGCGTGTTCTTCCAGACCCTGAAGGCCACCCGCGGCCCGGGCGAGGTCTACCTGGCCCCCAGCGTGCCCGGCGATGTCGCGGTGATGGAGCTGAACGGCGCCAACCACTTCTTCCTCCAGAAGCAGGCCTTCCTGGCCGGCGATGACGGGCTGACCATCGAGGCCGTCTCCCAGGGGTTCTTCAAGGGCCTGCTGAGCGGGGAAGGCATGTTCATCCAGAAGGTGTCGGGCAAGGGCACCCTCGCCATCTCCAGCTTCGGCGCCATCCACAAGATCACCCTGGCCCCCGGCCAGCAGTACATCGTCGACAACTCCCACCTCGTGGCCTGGTCGGGCACCGTCACCTACGACGTGCAGAAGGCCAGCTCGGGGTGGTTCAGCAGTATCGGGTCGGGCGAAGGCCTCGTCTGCAAGGTGAACGGCCCCGGCGACGTCTGGTTCCAGACCCGCAACCCCGGCGCCTTCGGCTCCTGGATCCGGCAGTTCATCCCCGCCAAGGGCTGACGACCGATGCCGGCGGGCACCTTCCGCTGTGACGTGTTCGGCCCCTGGGACCCCGGGCAGTCCAGCCCGGGGTCCCTGGAGGTCGTCTACGAGGCCTTCCGGCTCACCCTCGACGACGGCCGGTTCTTCACCCTGCCCGTCGGCGGGTTCGACGGCCTGCACGTCATCGTCGAGGGGCCGGCCGAGACCGGTGAGCGGTTCTACCTCTCGGTGCAGGGCGAGCTCCTGCTCGAGCACCTCGCCCACCTCGGCCCCGCCGAACTCCGGCTGGCCGCCCGCGACCTGCTCAAGCAAGGCAGTTCGACGCGCACCTGGGGCCAGGTGTCGTTCCTGGTCTTCCTGGGCTTCCTGGCCGCCTGCGGCCTCGGCCTCTGGCTGGGGTTCGGCTGGCTGGTCGAGCGGGCCGTCGGCCTGGTGCCGCCCGCCCTCGAGACGAGCCTCGGCGAGATCGTCGTCCAGTCGATCGGTGCGGGCAAGAAGGAGCTGAAGCAGGGCCCCGCCCACGAGGCGGTGATGAAGGTCTGGAACCGCCTGCAGGCGGGCATCCCCGCCGGCCACCCCTACACGCTGAAGATCTACGTCTACGACGACCCGTTGGTCAACGCCCTGGCCGCGCCCGGCGGCCATGTCATGGTCTTCACCGGCCTGCTGAAGGAACTCGACTCGGCCGAGGAGCTGGCGGGCATCCTGGCCCACGAACTCCAGCACGTGCTGAAGAAGCACCCGCTGAAGGTCGTCATGCAGAGCGCCGGGCTGGCCGTCGTGCTCGGCACCATCTTCGGCGACGCCGGAGCGCTGGCCGTGGTGATCCGCGAATACGGCGGCAAGCTGGCTGAGCTGTCCTACAGCCGCGACCAGGAGCGGGAAGCCGACCGCCTGGCGGTCGATCTGCTGGTCAAGGCGGACATCGACCCGACGCGGTTCCCCGAGTTCTTCCGGCGTCTGCACGCCAGGGGCAACTCCTTCCCCGCCGCCCTGTCGATCCTGTCGACCCACCCGGGCCACGAGGAGCGCGACGAGGCCCTGCAGGCGCGCTTCCGCACCCTGCCGGCCGCCCGCTACCAGCCGATCGGGGTCGACTGGCCGGCCCTGAAGACCGCGCTCGGGGAACCCGCCG
>CAZKPI010000694.1:0-2996 GCA_964554555.1 uncultured bacterium | reverse complement strand
TGGACTCCTGGGCGCAGTTCGCCAGCGCCCCCCTGCTTCGGTTCTCCGAAGCGGCCCTCGCCTCCGTCACCTTCGACCAGGTCCGCTACGATCTGGGGTGGTGCGACCAGGCCGCGGCACTGCTGGCGGTGCTGGCTTTCCGGTTGACCGAGGAAGGGAGGCCGGCCGAGGCCTTGCGCCTGCTGGCGGTGCTCCACCGGTTCGGTCTTCAGGTGCTCGCTGGTCTCGGCGGACCGCCAGAGGGCTTCCAACTGCTGGTGGGAAGCCGGATCTGCCGCCTGGCCACCGGCCGGATCGCCTGGCAGGCCCTGCGCCATCCCGCCCTCACCCTCGCCGACCTCGAAACCCTGCGGGGCGCGGGGGCTTTTTCCGATGCCCCCCTGCTCCCGCTTCCCGACCTTCTGCGGCCGATCCTGTCCGCCTCCCGCCATGCCGTTCTCAACGACATGGGGCACTCCCTGGGCGAGACCAGGTGGAACAAGCTCTTCCAGCTCCTGGCAGAATCCCTTCCCGCCCCCCAGCATCCCGAGTTGCGCGACCGCATCGGCGAGTTCCTCCACCGTCTCAATGAGGAATTCGTGGCGGAAGCATCCCGGATCCCGGCCGACCGCCAACGCCTGGCCGCGTGGCGGGACGCCCGCCTGAAGGAATGCGAGGAGCGCCGCAGTCATCCGGCCTCCGGGACCACCTTGTTCGAGTATGCCGGCCCCGCCGTCGGCGAACTGTACCTGACCCTCGAACTCAACGCCCAGTTCCCCATCGCCGTGGAAGCCCACCCCCGCGCCCTCGCCCAGACCCGCGGCTTCCAGGCCCTGGTGCAGGCGGCCATCCAGGCCGGCCAGACCCCGGCCAGCTGGTCGTCCGATGCCGGCCCCCTGCGCTCCCGCCTGGGAACCGAGCCCTTCCCCGTCGACCCCTTCGATCCCGCCGGCGGGCCCCTCCGCGCGGGGACCGCCCCCGACGGGACCTGGACCCTGTATTCCTGCGGGCCGGATGGCCGAAACGACGGTGGTGACCCCGCCTCTGACCTGATCCTTTTCCCCTGACCCCAATCCCTGATCCCGGGCCGGCGCCGGGCGGCGGGCCGGATGATCAGGCAGACCAGGCAGACCAGGCATCCCGGAGGGGAGATCCCTTACCCCTGGTCACTCCGCGGGGACGGTCAATGCGGCCCGGGGGCCGGCATCGGGTGGGGGAACGGGGCCGCGCCGGACGCAACCGCCTCCGCGGGCGGGTCGTCCCGGAGCGAGACGCCGTTGAAACCGCGGACTGCCAGCGGCAGAGCCGAGTTCGGAATGACCTCCAAACCCTGGGTGACGGCATGGGTGACCACCGAGAACCGGGTTCCGCCCGGAGCCAGGCGCAGGGTGGTCATCGTCTTCGCCGGCGGGCGGTCAGAGCCGAGGAGCCGCCGGGGCCCCCCGCCGAGGGCTCCGGCGCCGATCATCCGCAGAGCCCCCTTCCGCGAGGGGAAGAACGCGTGGTGGTGGCCGCTCAGGTAGTAATCGACACCCAGCCGGCCAAACCAGGCGTGCAGATCGTCCGCCCCGGCCAGGACGTCACCCGGTTGGTTGCGGCCCTCCGCGAGGGCGTAGAGCGGCAGGTGACCGACGACCAACCGCACCCGGGCCGTGCGGGCGGCTTCCCCGGCCATTTGCCTTTCGAGCCAGTCCCGCTGGACCGGGGCAAGGGTAGCCGTCGAAGCATCGAGGACGGCGAAGAAGACTCCGCCGAGCAGGAAACTGTAATTGTCGGGGAAGCGGCTGGCATCGACATAGGCGAGAGGCGGCCGATGCGCCAGCCAGAATTCCCTGGCCATGCGGCGTTCGCGGGCGAAAGCCGGAGTGCCTGGGCCGTCGTGGTTGCCAAGAGCGAAGGCCAGGGGGATGCCCTGACTCGCCAGCCGGCTCAAGACCATTGCCTCGAATCCGGCCCACATGGCCCGCAGATGTTCGTCGGTCAACCGGGCCTGTTGCCCGGCCACCATGTCGCCGGCACAGAGGACGAGGTCGGGACGCATCTTCCCGATGTGGCGCAGGGCCGTCTCGACCTCCGGGCTGTAGGCGGTGGAACCGTAGGCGTCGTTCAGGTCGGAAATGACCGCAATGGTCAGGGAACCGGTCGCAGTCGCCTGCTGGGCGGGCAGAGGCGCGATGGCCCACGCCAGGATCCCCAGGGCGGCCAGAACCCGTCGGAGGCAGGCGGGGTGGTTCATCATTCTGGCCGGCCCCGGTCAGCGATTGAACTGCCAGAGCAGGTAGTTGAGATACCCCGCGAAGCTCACCCAGAGCAGGTAGGGAACCTGCAGGCCGGCGGCCAGGGGATGGATCGGGGCGTAGGCCCGGATCATGGCAACGATCGTCCCCCACAAGGCGACGAGATCGATCAGGGCGAGGTCGGGCCGGTGCAGGCCGAAGAACAGCCACGACCAGAGTCCGTTGCAAAGCAGATTCAGGGCGAGAATGCTCATGGGCAGGGCGCGGGCGCCGGACTCCGCCCTCTCCCAGACCAGCCAGGCCGAAACCCCGATCAGCAGGTAGAGGACCGTCCAGACGGGGCCAAAAACCCAGGGCGGGGGAGTGAGGGCGGGCTTTCGCAAGTGGGCATACCACTCGCCGGGCGGGGCCCCGACGGCCCCGATGGCCGGCAGGAAGGCGAGCAGAACGAAAACGGGCAGTGTCCAGACGCGAGAGCCCGCGGGAATCATGGGTGCTTGCACCGGTCCCGGGAATCGCCAGGGCAGGAGGCGTGCCCCAGGGCAGGAGCGGGGCACCGGGCCGCCATGACGAAGCGGCGGGATGGGCAATGGCAGGCTTTCAACATTCGGAACCACCTTCCAGGGAGGGTTTCCCCGCCCACTCTATCACGGGATTCCCGGCAAGTCAGCTGGAGTTCGAGTTCCAGCCCCGGGCCGGCGGCCCGGCGAAGAACATGGACGGATGGAACGAGAAATCCCCGGGGAGGACCCCGGGGATTTCGCATTTGGCAAGGCGTTC
>CAZKPI010000693.1:0-3000 GCA_964554555.1 uncultured bacterium | reverse complement strand
CCCTGGCCGCCCTGGCCCTGGCCGCCCCCCGGCCCGCCCGGGCCGCCCCGCCGCCGGTCAACTTCTTCCACGAGACCGGCGCCCTGATCGACCGGGCCGACCCCCTCGGCGACGACAAGGGCCCCGGCTTCTACCAGTATCCCCTCGACAAGCGCCTCCGCCGCGGCACCTTCGACCTCAAGCGGTTCAGCGTCTATGAGGAGGGGAAGGCGGTCACCTTCGTCATCCAGATCCGCGAGTATTTCATGACCGAATGGCCCGACACCCACAAGAGCGAGGAGCAGGGTTTCGTCGCCAACGTTTTCGACATCTACCTCGACCTCGACGGCCGGCCCGGCTCCGGCTATCCCGACGCCCTGCCCGGCCGCGAACTCGAGTTCGCGGACGGCATGGGGTGGGAAAAGGTGATCCTGGTCACCCCCCTGTCGCAGTTCCGCGCCTATGACATCCTGAAGGACAAGACCGACGAACTGAGCTTCCAGGACCGGATCGAGGACGTCATCCTGCCCGATTACGTCCTGGTCCAGCGCGACAAGCTCATCATCAAGGTCAGCAAGGACCTGATCGGCCCCATCGGCCCCGCCGCCGGCTTCCAGTGTCTGGCTCTCGGGTTCTCCCGCGTCGTCTCCCCCCACCGCCTGCTGAACATGGACGTGCGCGGGTTCGCCACCCGAACCGACTTCGGGGGCGGCTGGGACACCTACGGCGATCCCCCCGTGATGGATTTGCTGATGCCTGACGAACAGGACCAGTTCGAAACCCTGCGCGCCTACCGCTCCCAGCCCAACCGGGAGGACATTGTCCGAGCCAGGATCCCCTTCCTCTACCCCAACCGGAAGAACACCCCGGCCATCCCGGAAATCCCGATCCATCCCGTGGGGGCCGCGCCGCAGGCCATCAGGCCCGTGACCACGCCCATGACCACGCCCGTGACCACCCCCGTGCCGGCACCCCGCCCCGCGGCCCCGCCCGCCCCGCGGGTCTTCACCACGACCGCCCCGGTGCCGTCAGCCAGGAAGGATCTCGCCCTGCCTCCCCTCCCGCCGGCCGTCTCTTCCGGCCAGGAAGGGAACGACGGCGCGGGCGCCGGCTTCCTGCCCCTGACGCCTGCCCCCGCCGCCAGGGCGAAAACCCCGGCGGCAGCAGCCAAGCCCCGCCCCACCGCCGCGACGACCACGACTGCGGCCGACGGCTTCCTGCCCCTGAAGAAGACCACGAAGAAGACGACCGGGGCGGCGACGACCCCCGCCGGCTTCGTTCCGCTCAAACCATCGGGAGAGAACCCATGAGACGATTTCCCGCCCCCGGAGTCTTACCTTTTCCGCCGCTGATGACGAAGGAAGGAGAGAGGAACCAGGTTCCCCCACGAGGAGGTCGCCCATGAACCGACACCACACAATCCTGAAGGCAGGGGTGCTCGTCTGCCTCCTTCTGCTGGCCGCGGCCGGCAGTGCGTCGGCCCAGTCGGCGCGCGCCCGCGGCATGGGCGGCGCCTTCCTCGGCGTGTCGGACGACGAGACGGCCACCTACTACAACCCGGCCGGCCTCTCGCAGATCGAAGGACGCGAGGCGTCGCTCCAGTCGAAAGTCGACGACCGCGACATCTACCACTGGGACTCCCTGGCCTTCACCGGCCACATCTACGAGGACAACCCCAAGGACACCTTCTCGGTCACCGACTACCTCGAGCACAACGTCCTCGAGGAGCCCATTCCCCGCCGGCCCAAATACAGTTACGGCTGTGCCTACACCGAGGACTACCGGTCGCGCGGGTTTGGCAAGCTGGTGGGCGGCGAGTTCTCGGGGGTCAAGCGGCAGGTCAAGGACCTCCAGCTGGCCTTCGGCACCCGCTTCCCCATCGCCCGCCGCATGCTGGCCCGCGAACAGCTCTACGGCGGCATCAAACTGCGGTTCGCCAGCGTCGACCGCTGGATCTACGCCCTCGGCACCCACGCCAACCGTGACACCCAGACGCTGGGCATCGGCCTGATGTATCACTACAACGACCGCATCTCCGGCGGCCTCACCGTCGACAACCTCGTCCAGCGCGTCGACGGCGACGAAGGGTCGGAGCGCGACGGCGTGACCCTCAACCTCGGCGGCGCCCTGCGCCTGACCAAGGGGGTGCTGATCTCGGCCGACACCACCAACATCACCAATTCCGCCCGGTCGTCCCAACAGCAGTACCGCATCGGGGTCGAGAAGAAATTCATCGAGAACGACTTCACCCTGCGGATGGGTACCTGGAACGGCACCCTGACCTTGGGGTTCGGCATGCACATCCTGCCCAACGTCCGGTTCGACTACGCCTACTACAACGGCGAGATCGTCAAGGAGCACCACGTCGGTGCGCACCTGACCTTCGACTGAGGCCCATGCTCCGCCGCGCCCTGCTGTTGCCGCTGGCCGTCGCCCTTCTGTGGGGCGGACCGGCGGCGGTCGTGCTGGCCGATGGTTCTGGCGCGATCGGCCGGACGGCCAGACCGCGGCCGGTGTTGCCGCCGGTCGTCCAGGCCCCGGCACGCGTCGTCGACCGCCTGGTCCCCGTCCCCGCCCCGGCCGCCTCCTCGGCGGTCGACTTCGACCGCCAGCTGGTGACCGTCTGGGGCCTGGCCGGCATGCCCTGGGAAAGCGAGACCTCCTACGAGGAGGAGAAGGCCCGGGCCTGGATGCACGCCCTGCACCAGGGCTACGAGGCCATACTGGACATCCCCCTGATGGAGGGGCTGGTGGTGCGCCAGGCCCTGCAGATGAACCCCGCCCTCAAGGAACGCCTGGGCATGGTCCTGCTGGCCGCCCCCAAGACCTTCTTCGAACCCGACCTGACGGGGCTGTTGCGCTGTCGTCTCGAAGTTCCCTTCAGCGGCCCGGTCAGCCTGCGCTCGGCCCTCTACCTGGCCGCCCTGCGGCCCCAGCCCATGGAGCCCCATTCCCTGCTCGCCTCCTGGGCCGTGCCCGCCGCCCCGCCGGTCAAGCCGGCGGCACCGGCACCGCTCGCCA
>CAZKPI010000692.1:1916-3003 GCA_964554555.1 uncultured bacterium | reverse complement strand
GGCGTAGCCGACCATCTCCTGGCGTTCGTTGACGGCTTCGACGACCCCATCCGAATAAAGGATCAGACCGGCTCCGGAGAGGTCGACCACGGCGGTCGGATACCGGGCCCGCTTCACTGTCCCGAGGGGGCTGGAGCCCAGGCTGATCTCCTCGACCTTCCCGCCCCGGTTGACCAGGAGAGGTGTGCACTGACCGGCATTGCCAAGGCAGGCGCGGCGGGTGGCGGGATCGAGGACCGCCAGACAGCAGGTCATCATCTTGCGCCGGTTCAGCACGGCCAGGAACTGGTCGTTGACGCGGCGGAGGACCTCGACGGGCTGGTCGGGGAACAGCGGGCAGAGCAGGGAGAAGGCCGCCTTGGCCATGGCGGTCACCAGGGCGGCGGAGACGCCGTGGCCTGACACATCGCCGAGCACGACCGCCACCTTCCCGTCGGGCAGGGGCAGGAAATCGAAGTAGTCGCCGCCGATGGCCTGGGTCATCTGGTTGAAGGCGTGCAGGGCGAACCCGCCGGCCCGCAGGTCTGGCGCGGGAAGCAGGTTCTGCTGGATGACGGCGGCGGTTTCCAGGTTGGCGAGGTGGGCGATGGTGCGGTTGAGGGCGTCGCACATGATGCCGAGTTCGTCGTGGCGTCTGACCTGAACCCGATGGTGGAACTCCTTGCGGCGCAGGGCCTGGACCCCGCGGGAGAGGTCCTGCAGGGGAACGAGCACCTGCCGGATCAGCAGGAACCCGAGGCCCAGGCTGAATCCTACCGAGGCGAGCAGGAACACCCCCATCCGCCGGCGATACGGGGCCAGGCCCTGCCTGACCACCGCCACCGGCGTGGCCTCGATCAGCAGGCACCGCCGGAGCCCCGCCCCGCGGCGGGCGGTGACGAGCAGTTCCTCGCCATCGACGGTCAGCCGCCGGGTGAGGTCGATGGCGTCGGTGAGCCCGAAATCCCGCATGAGGGATGGATACCGAAGCCATTCATCGACCTCCGGGAAGTGGCGGGTCCAGGGGCCGGTGTCGGTGATGACGCTGAGACGACGGCCGCCCGGAACGGCCGGGTGGGCGGCGAACAACCGGTCGAGATAGTCGTAC
>CAZKPI010000692.1:0-1906 GCA_964554555.1 uncultured bacterium | reverse complement strand
AGACAGCTGAGGGTGTGGTTGATCACCACCAGGGCGACGGCCCGGCCATCGGGGGCCTGGACGGTCTGGCCATACAGGTACCCGGACCCGATGGCCCGCTCGCTGGCCATGATCCGGCCGAGATTGGCGCGCACGGTCAGGGTGAAACCCTCCACCGATTCACCGGCGACGGCGCCCAGCTCGACCTTCGGCCGGGGCCGGGCAGGCACCGCGGGAAGGCCCCGGGAGACATTGGCATACTCAATGATGTCGCGGCCTATCGACTCCAGCATCCGGTCGAGATTCTGATACATCTTCGCATCGCCGCGCGGCAGGAGCCGGCCAACCTCGGCGAGCGTCAGCCGGCCCATCAGGCCGTCGACCTCGATGGGGTTGGGCACCCGGCCGGCTTCGAGGAGACAGGCCAGCACCCGGCGGCGCCGGTCGGGGGACAACTGCATCATCTGCACATAATCCGGGTCCCGGACCATCCGGCCCTTGTGGACCAGAACGCCGTCGGGGGAAATGACGAAGAACGCCTCCATCTTCAGCCGGCCCCGGAGCCGGTCGAGGGCCCGGCTGACCTGCGCGAGGGAAACCGGTGCTCCTTCCAGATGCCCGAGCATCCGGTTGTAGAGGCGCTCCCGGGCGGCGATGGTGCGTTCGAACCCGGCATCGACCAGGTCGAGGCGGGTGAAGGCGGCCTGGCAGTGACGCTCGAACAGGTCATCTTCCTTCTCGCCCAGGTACAGGATGGCCAGACTGCCGGAAAAGCAGGCGGGAAGGGCAACGCCGAAGACGAACAGCATCGCCATCTTCACGGCAAGGGTAGCCCGGAAGGCCGTGAGACCTGCCAGGATGCGGAACAAATGGCGCAGAACCAGAAAACTGCCGAGGCCATACGCCGCCGCCAGCCACCCCCGGCCCGGCAGGGAGGGGGCCGGCTGGGCGGTCCGGGCGATGAGCACCGCGCCGTTGGGAAGGGGACTGCAGGCGACGAGGAAGGGGCCATCGGGGAAGCGGTCGGCCGGCCGCCTCCGGTAGCGGGAGGCCAGGCGCCGGGCGGCGGACGGGGTCAGCGGCGCCTGGACTTCGGCCTGGCCGTCGGGAAGAACCAGGCCGAGCTGGACACCCTCGGCGGCGCAGGCGGCGAACGACTGCGCCAGGGCGAAGCGGCCGGCGCCGCGATCCACGCGGACGAGGATGAGACAGCCCGCGAGGACGCCGGGCGGCAGGCCCGCCCTCCAGGCGTAGAGCGCTTGCGAGGGCCGGTTCGGGAAGACCGCGGGATCGGCGGTCCGGACGAGGCGGGCGGGCCGGCCGCGCAGTTGGCAGGCGAGCTGGACCGCATCCTCGAGGAAGGCATCGCCGGCCCTCAGGTGCCTCTGGAAGTCGGGGAATGGTTCCTCCCAGGGACGGCGGACGACATCGAACAGGGCCTGGACCGCCGGGGCGGGGCCGCGGCGGCTGGGCAGAACCAGCCGGCCGTGTCCGTCAAACAGGAAGGCCTGCACCATGCCGGCGGGACAGCCGCTTTCGAGGGCGGCCAGGACGGCGGCGGCCGAGGCCGCGGGGGTAGTGCCGGCGATGGCCGGGGCCCAGACCGGCCGGAGGCGGCGGTCGAGCCAGGACAGGTCGTGAAGCTCGACCACGGCGCGGCCGAGGGTGTTCTCGAGGCGGGCGAACCGCTCCCTGGCCTGGCGGCGGGCCTCCATGCCGCCGTAGACGCCCACCCCGCACCAGAACAGGAAGGCGGGAATCCCCCAGATCGCCAGGGCCAGCCCGAGCCACCGTATCCGCACGTCCATCGGCTCAGCCCCGCCCCGCTTCCAGCAGAACCAGGGTGCGGCTCGCCCCGCCGGAGACGGCGCCGGGGAGGCTTTCGATCTCGGCGAAGAACCGGGGTCCGGTCTCGGGCACGGTGAGG
>CAZKPI010000691.1:0-3011 GCA_964554555.1 uncultured bacterium | reverse complement strand
CCCAGGGCGGCGGTGGACAGGATCGAGCCGCAGTAGGACTCGTAGAGATCGGCGCCCATGCCGGCCACGTCGCCGACGTTGTCACCGACGTTGTCAGCGATGACGGCGGGGTTGCGGGGGTCGTCCTCGGGAATGCCGGCTTCGGTCTTGCCGACCAGATCGGCACCGACGTCCGCCGCCTTGGTGAAGATGCCGCCGCCGACGCGGGCGAACAGGGCCTGCGAGCTGGCGCCCATGCCGAAGGTCAGCATGATCGTCGTGATCTCGATGTAGTCTTTGACCCGGAAGATGCTGTCCTTGAATGTCTCCTTGGCCTCCATGACCCAGTTCAGGATCTTCCACCAGATGGAGATGTCGAGGAGCCCAAGCCCGACCACGACGAAGCCCATGACCGCGCCCGACCGGAAGGCGACCTGCAGGCCCTGGTTGAGCGACTTGGAGGCGGCCGCCGCGGTCCGACTGCTGGCGTTGGTCGCCGTGACCATGCCCAGGTAGCCCGACAGGCCGCTGAACAGGCCGCCGGTCAGGAAGGCGATGGGGGTCCAGGGACTCTGCACGTGCAGGACGAAGGCCAGGAACGCGAAGAAGGCGAAGGCAAACAGGAAGAAGTAGCCCACCACGCGATATTGGCTCCAGAGGTAGGACATTGCCCCTTCCTTGACGTAGCCGGCGATTTCCTGGGACCGCTGGCTACCCGGGTCGGTGGCCATCATGTTCGAGTAGAACACATACGCGAACACCAGGGCCATCAGAGAGCCAAAGGGGGCCAGCCAATACAGGGATTGAGCAGCCAGGTTCGTAGGTTCCACAGGACCTCCTTAGCAACGGGGGTGAAATCGTGCACTTCCGTCGGTCAAAAGCGACCTATTATAAATTCCACCCCAGACCAAGTCAAGTTGTCCGACTCGGACAACCTTCTCCCTCCTGGGGGGTACTCCTTTTCCGCAGGGGGTCGGTCAGGCGCCCCGAAGCGGGGAAAATGGCGCCAGGAACCAGCGGCCAATGACCAGGGGATGGTGGAAAGGGACCAATGGACAGAGACCCGGAAGTCGTGCCGGGATTGGCAACGCCTGGCGGTTTCTTGTCTCCAGGGGCGGACGCGGGGCCGCCTCGTGGTTGGACGCAGGGCGGCTGTCTGCCATGCCGGGGCGCAACCGTCGCTCGTCCTGGCCTCTGGGTGAGAAGCCGGGCTGTCGGTCGGGGCCGCGGTATGCTAAACTGCCCCGCACCATGAACGCCGCCCTTCCTTCCGCCCGTCCGGCCGCGCGGCCGGTGGCCCTGGCCGGCCTCGGTCTCGCCCTCGCCGTCGCCCTCCAGGCCCTGGGGTTGCCCAACCCTGTCACCGGGGTGGCGGTCAATGCCGTGTTCGTCGTCCTGGTCGGCCTCGCCGGGAAAGCCCCGGCGGTCACGGTTGGCCTCCTGACCCCTCTCGGTGCGGCATTGACCGGCCATCTTCCCGTCCTTCTGCTCCCTCTGGCCCCCCTGATTGCCATCGGCAACGCCGTTTTTGTCCACCTGTACGCCAATGAGAGCCTTTCACCCACCCCCTGGCGATGGGTGGCGGGGCCTGGCATGAAATCTGCTATCATCGGGGGTGGCGGCATGATCCTGACCCGGGTGGCCGACCTTCCCTCCGCCCTGCAGGCGGCCCTTCTGGCGATCGTGGCCATCCAGTTCGGGACCGCCGTCGGCGGCGTGGCCCTGGGGGAATTCCTGCTGACCCGGGTGGCCGGGCATGGCTCCGACAACCCCACCGCCCGCGACGTCGCGCGACGGTAGACGCATTTCCGGACTGCCGGACTCCGGCGGCCCAGACCTTGAAAAGGACACCACCGTATGGTTCGAACCGGCAAGGACTACTACGAGATTCTCGGCGTTTCCCGGGAGGCCACCCCCGAGGAGATCAAGAAGGCGTATCGCCAGCTGGCGATGAAATACCACCCCGATCGCAATCCTGGCGACCGCAAGGCCGAGGAACGCTTCAAGGAGATCGGGACCGCCTACGAGGTGCTGTCCGACCCCAAGAAGCGTGACCTGTACGATCGGCGCGGCCAGGCCGGGCTCGACGATATCGGGTTCGAGGGATTCCAGAACGCCGAGGATGTTTTTTCCCGTTTTGGCAACATCTTTGGCGACCTGTTTGGCGACTCCTTTTTCGAGGGTCACGCCCGGGCGGCCCGCGGTGAAGACATCCGCCTGCAGGTCACCATTCCCTTCCGGGACGCCGCCCTGGGCGCCACCCGCCGGCTCGAGATCCAAAAGCCCGCCGTCTGCCCCACCTGCCATGGAAAAGGGGGGGCCCCCGGTTCTCCGCGCGCGGTGTGTCCGGAATGTCGCGGGTCGGGCCAGTTCCAGGACCACGCTTCACCCTTTGGCAGTCTGTTCGGCATGAGCCGCGCCTGTCCCCGGTGCCGGGGCGACGGCAAGGTGCCCAGCCGCGCCTGCCCCACCTGTCAGGGCGCCGGCACGTCCCGGCAGAAGGCCGCCCTCGAGGTGCGGATTCCTGCCGGAGTGAAGGATGGGACCATCCTCAGCCTGCGCGGGGAAGGTGCGGCGGCCGGTCCCGGGTCCACGCCCGGCGATTTGCT
Source organism: uncultured bacterium (assembly GCA_964554555.1). Lineage (GTDB taxonomy): Bacteria > Muiribacteriota > Ozemobacteria > Ozemobacterales > Ozemobacteraceae > Ozemobacter. The sequence continues at coordinate 423 of CAZKPI010000691.1, read as the reverse complement.
GATCCAGCTGTCCGTCGAACCCGACGACCGGTTCGAGCGCAAGGGCAACGATCTCATCCTGCCGGTGCGGGTGATGTTCACCACCGCCGCCCTCGGCGGCGAGATGGAGATTCCGACCCTGCGCGGCCGGGCGCACCTGAAGATCCCGGCCGGTGTTCAGACCGGCACCATGCTCCGTCTGAAAGGCGAGGGCATCCATCCGGCCGGCGGCACCCCGGGCGATCTCCTGGTCCGGATCCAGATCGACGTGCCGAAAACCCTCGATGCCCACCAGGAAAAACTGATGCGGGAACTGGCCAAGACCATTCGGTGAAGCCGGGTCAGTCGCCGGCGAGCGGAGAAACCGGAGGCGTCGGGGCCGCGGCGCCGGGGCCGCCGCCGGTCACCGCCAGGCGGGGCCCCAGCCGGGCCCGCATCCGGTCG
>CAZKPI010000690.1:0-3016 GCA_964554555.1 uncultured bacterium | reverse complement strand
ACATCCCTCTTGATGGCGGCACTCAGGAGCTCATTGGCCAGGTTGGTCAGGGCACGGAAGTTTCCTGCCGCATGTTCGGCCAGCCCCTCGATCACGGCCTTGGTCATCAGAGAGGGATTTCCCGCGGCTTCGAGGCAATGGGTGACGAACTGGGCGAGGTGGTCCTTGGTCGTGTTTTCCATGATCATGCGAAAGCGGATCCGGCTTTCCAGCGGGAGGAGTTCTTCGGACCGCAGGTGGTGCAGGAGGCGTTCATCGCCGCACAGAACGACCGTCAGCAGTGCGGTGGAATCGAAATGGGTGCTGGTCAGCAGGCGCAGTTCAGACAGGACGGCGGGAGGCGCGAGTTGGGCTTCGTCGTAGAGCAGAACCGGACGGCACATCGTGCTCTCGATGTGGGCCTGCCATCGTTCTCGAAGGGCCTTGAATCCACCATAGCGGTTGGCCGGGGACAGAGGAACCCCGAAGAGCTGGCCCAGCTCCCGATAGAAATCACCGACGGCGCTCTGCGGCCGGGAGATGACGCCGACCACGACGTCGGGGAGAGCGGCGAGGTAGTGGTCGAGTTGCCGCAGGAGAATGGACTTGCCGGTGCCAGGGTCACCGATGACGAGGATGAAACCGCCCTCTTGGGCCTGCTGTTCGACACGCCAGCAGAAGTGGTCGGTTCTCGACGTTTTCATCAAGGCCTCGGGCGGGACGTCCGGAGAGAAGGGATTCCATTTGATGCCGAAGTGGGTCAGATCGCGCTTACGCATTATTCGTTCTCCTCCTTGGGGAAATAGCTCATGGGCAGGCCCGTCGCGGTGTAGTCCTCCAGGTGCTGCTTGAGGAGGGGAGCCATGCCGGTCGCCCGTTCCGGCGACGGGTGAGGAGGGGCGGGAGGCTGGATCCGGCGACGCCGGCCGTCGGCATTCTTCGCCAGATCACGCGGATAGATCCTGCCGCAGATCTCCCCCGAAGGCCCACTGACCTGCAGGACATGAGAAAGGTCCCAGTGGGCGTATCTGACGCAAATCCGCTTGAGGTGGCGATAGGCGGCAGGAACCTCGTATCGACGGCCCTCCAGAGAAATGGTGCCGTCGCTTCGCCGGAGGCTCCTGGTGGTGGCGACCGTGAAGGCCGTCCGGAGTTCCTCCGGTGACGGAGCCGGACGGCCCACCTCCGGCCCTTCGAGAAATCGCTGGAGAGGCGTCTGCCCGGTTTCCGAATGGACCTTCCGGTGGTAGTCCATTTCCACCCATGCCAGCGTGGCCTCGTTCAGGAGCTTGAGGGTCAGGTGCTCCTCGCCTTCCAGCATGGCCATCAGTCGGCCTTCGATTTGGCCCCAGAAGCGCTCCTGTTTCCCGTTCTGTTGAGGGGAATACGGCAGGGTCGTCTGGGCCAGGATGCCGAGCCGCTGGAGACCCTCTGTCGTTTCCCCCGCCGTCATCGGCGAACCATTGTCGGTCAGCAGAGCCCGGGGCAGACCCCGCTTCAGGAACGCCTGACACAAGGCGTGGACGAAGTTCTCCGCCGTTTCCCGCCAATACCATTGGGCATGGCACACCAGGCGGGAGCGGTCATCCATGATGACGACCAGCACCGGCTTCACCCACTCCCCGTTCTCGGTGAGCAGTTTTCGGGAACAGTGATGGAAATCCGAGTGAACCAGACCCAGGACATGGGTCGCTTCGAACGACCTCTGTTCCCGGGATTCCCGGTGCTCGAGGGCGACAGCCACACCAGCCCGGTCTGCATTCCGAGGCGGCTTCACCCGGATGAGCCCATGAGCATGGCGAAACCGCCGGACGGTGGCATAGGAGGGAATCTCCCCCAGCGCCTCCTGGGCGGCGATCGCGAGGAGATTGTCGTAGTGCAGCTGGTGGGACCATCCGGGGTGTTGCTGATGGAGGGTCTCGATCGCCCGTCGGACGGGATCGGCCAGCACCCGGCATTGGCCGGCATCCTGACGGAGTTTCCATTCCAGTGCCTTGGTCGGACTGTGCCGGGCGGCCTTGGCCCGGTAATACCAATCTTCGATGGTGGAAACCGAAAATTGGACAGGCTCCCCGGTCACCGGATGTTCCCAGGTTCGCTGGGAAAGCGCTTCCAGCTCGTGGCAAAGTTCGCCCTTGCCCGGGGGCGAGGACAGCAAGTGCCCGACGACCGAGAACCGGAAGCTGCCCCAGGCTTCCTGCTGACGCAGATACCGCCTGTTTTTCATGGTGGTTGTGTCCTTTCGTGTGCGATGTGGAGCGGGGTCCGCCCCTCGTCGACACGATACCGGGTGGCCTTCCGACCAGCTATCTGCATCTTCTGCGCGAATTCAGCGACCACGAAACAGCATGCTCATCGAGGGTCCCCCCCCCTGAGCAGGTCGACAGGGGAAGGAGCCAGGCCAGGACTCGGTGGATACACGCAACCAGAGAATGAACCCCCGCCATTCGAAGAAGTTGCCGGGGGATTGCCAACGAGGAAGACCAAGAAAGGCCCAGACAGCCGGAAAGACATTTCCAGACGGCGGTTCGGGTGAACGTCTCCGACCACCATTGGCGCCACCGCCCCAGGGTGCGGGCATCAGCCCCACACCAGGCCTGTAACCGATGCCGCCGCCGGGGCGAGGCATCACCCATCATGGCCGAGATGAGAAGCATGACCGCACCGAAGTAGACCCGCCGGCCCTGGAACCGGAACGACGGTGGCGTCAGGCGTTTTCGGCAGAGGTAGCAACAGAAACTGAACCGAAGGGCGTAATCTTCGTCCAGGCCTGTCGGGCCGCCTCGCGGCTTGCGCTGGAAATGCGCTTGATGCAGTGGGCCTAAACAGAACAGGCAGCCGCCCTTCTGAGCCCGGGAGGCAAGATCCCGATCACAGGCCAGAAGATATTGATGAAATCGCACATCGTGGAAAAGATGGGGTAACATGGGGTTACCTCCTTTGCAGTGTTTGGCGATACCGCAAAGAAGGAGAACCCCCCGGCGGAATTTTGCAAGTTCCGGCCGGGGGGTTCGTTCGTTCCCGGGAAGATTTTGAT
>CAZKPI010000689.1:0-3024 GCA_964554555.1 uncultured bacterium | reverse complement strand
GCAGGGCCGCTTTCAGGCTGAACAGAATGGATGTTTCGACATCGGCCACGAGGATATTGTGGGACTTGAACAACATGGCGGGTCAGTCCTTTCGTTCGAATGGCAGGTACATGGTGAAGGTGGTGCCTTCCTGCGGGCGGCTCTTGACCTCGATCTTTCCCCCATGCAGATCGATGATCTTCTTGACGATGGCCAGGCCGAGGCCGGTGCCGCGCTGTTTGGTGGTGAAGAATGGCTCGAAGACCCTGGCCAGGTGATCGGCGGGGATCCCCGGGCCGTTGTCCTCCACCTGCAGGATGGTCCAGGGACTGCCCGGGTCGAGGAAACCCCGGATCATCACCCGGCCGCCGTCGACCAAGGCCTGGATGGCGTTGAAGATCAGGTTCAAGAATACCTGCTTGATCTTCTCAGCGTCAACGAACACTTCGAGGCCCGGATCGAAGCTGGTCTCCAGCACCACCCGGTGCCGCTCTGATTCGTGGTGGACGAGGGCCAGGACTGGATCGATCACCTCGGCCAGCTTCACGCGCCGGAAACTTGAGCCCTCCGGCCGGGCATACTTGAGCAGTTGTTCGACGACGCCGTTGAGCCGGTCGACCTCCGACACGATGACGTCGATGTACTCGCGACGGGTGTCGGCGGGCGGGGTCTCCTCCTGGAGGAGCTGGCCGAGGGTCTTGATCGAGGCGAGGGGGTTCTTGATCTCGTGAGCCACGCTGGCCGCCAGCTGGCCGATGGAGCTGAGCTTGTCGGCGTGGTAGAGCTGCTGCTCGATGATGCGCCGCTGGGTGATGTCATCGAGGGTCAGGACCATGCCGTGCGGCCGGCCGGCCGAGTCCCGCAGGTAGGAGAAGATGCCCTGCATGACCTTGAACCCGCGGTTGGGACCACGGTCGAACTCGAGGTCAAACGGAAGGCCTTTGTGGTCCTCGCGGATCAGCCGCCGGAGCGCCTGCAGGAAGATCCTCCGCGACGGGCGGTTCATGGGCCGCAGGAAACGGCGGAGGGACAGCCCGGTCAACCCCCCGAAGAACTCGGTCAGTTCTTTCTCAGCGGCCGCGTTGACGGTTTCGATGCGGCCTTCGCGGGTCCAGGTGATGACGCAGGTTTCGAGACTGCCGAGGATGTTCTGGATATAGTTTTTCAGCTGTTCGAGGCTCTGGATGTAATGTTCCAGCTTGGCCCGATTGGCCCGCAGGTTGGCGGCCATGTCGTTGAAGGAGCGGGCCAGGTCGCCCAGTTCATCGCGGCGGGTCTCGGACAGGGAGAACCCGAGGTCGCCCTGGGAGATGCGGTTGGCCCCGTCACGGATGGCCCGGATGCTGGCAGTCAGGAACCGCTCGGAGAACAGGGCCGACAGGAACATCGAAACCACCAGAGCCAGGATGGTCAGCTGGAGGTTCTGACCCCGGGCCTGTTCGACGAGGGACCGCATCTTCTCCTGGGACAGCGTGCAGTAGACCCGGATGGGCCGGTGATCCTGCGTCTCGCCCACCTCGACGACGCAGACCGAGTGGATCTTCCCGTCCAGGGGGAGGGTGTAGAACCGGGGCCGGGAGTCGCCGTTGCGGTAGACGTCGACCATCATATCCCGGCGGGCCTGCCCGGTCAGGGAGGAGGCGGTCACGTCACTGCGCACCGCCAGGGTGACTTCGGCCTGCAGGTTGCGGGACATCCGCCGCAACCGGGTGTCGTCGAGCAGGCGCCGCAGGGTCAGCCGGCCAAGGATCTCACCCATCTTGTGGATGGGCACGACGGCGCTCATCTCCAGGCCCTCTTCGGTCCGGACGGCCTGGATGGCGGACAGACTGAGGCGCGGGTCGGCGGGATTGAGGGGAGGGCCGCGGGTGATCGACCGGTCCCCGGCGGCGAGGGTGGTGCCGTTGACCAGGGTGATTTGGAGGTCGGCAAAGGCCGACCCGGCGATCAGGCGCTGCATCTCGCGCAGGAGGAGGTTGTACAACCCGAAGCTCGAGTAGTTCACGACCCGCTCAGATTCGCCGTAGAGGGCGGCGGTGCGGAGCAGGAGGTTCCGCTCCGATTCCCAGTAGACCTTGCTGGAATCGGCCAGGACGAACATCCGCTCCTGGAAGGTCTCCTCGGTCTTTTCGAAGATCAGGCGGGTGGCACTCTCGTTGAACACCATCGCCAGCCCGGCGATGAGCAGGAACAGCAGTCCCAGAATCTTGACCCGGAGGGAAACGAACATGGTCAATCCCCCCCGCCCTGGATCAGCTGGTCATACATCCGCGGGAAGGAGGTGCGGATCCAGGACTCGTCGGTGCGGGGGTCGAGGCGCACGAGGGAAAAGGGGGGAGGCTGGGGGGCCCCAGGAGCCCCGGCCAGGGTGAAGGTGGCCACGGCGGCCGGGGCCCAGAGCCGCAGTTCGAGCCAGGGAACGGGAGTGGGGCCGTGGGGACCGGGCAGGGGGATGAACCGGACCCCGGCCAGGGGGCCCCGCAGACCCGAACCGGTCGGCAGGGCCTCGGCGACCACCCACATGGTCGAGAAGGCCGCGTCGCCCGCCTCGAACACCTCGAACGCCAGGCCCTCGTCGGCATCGACCGAAAAGGGGTTCAACAGCTTGAGGTCGATGATCTCCTGAAGCCGCGACAGGGAGGGAAATTCCGCTGTCCCCGGGCCGGGGGCCGGCCAGGCCAGCTCGAAACAGCGCAGGGTCATCGGGGAGAAGAGCGCTTCAAACCAGGGGAAGACCATCACCGAGTCGGCCCGCAGTTTCAGCAGGACGTCCTGGAACTCTTCCAGCCGGACCGGGCAGTCCATTTCCACTTTCGCCAGCAGTTCGGGGCGGACGGCCAACAGCCAATAGAGGGACAGGCGGAAGGGGGTGGCATGATGGTTCACGGGCGGGGGATCCCCGGCATCGAGCAGGAGCCAGGACCGGTCGACCGCCGCCTCCGCCGAGGAAAACCCGGCCAGGGGCCGCACCGACAGGGAGACCGGCGCGCCCAGCTGGCGCTCCAAAACTTTCCGCACCGCGTCGAGAGACCAGGGCACGAGGTT
>CAZKPI010000688.1:2141-3025 GCA_964554555.1 uncultured bacterium | reverse complement strand
CCGCCGCTGCGACCGCCGCCGAAGGTCTTCCCGTGCCCACCCCGCCGGTCGCCATCCCGTTGCCCCAGGGCGAATCGGGCTTCACCTCCATGAAGGCGGTCGGCTTCGGCGGGGACTGGGACCTGAACACGGCCACCGGCCTGATGGAAAACCCGGAGGGCACCCGCTGGGAGACCTTCCTCACCCTGGCGGCGGGCCGGCACGAGTTCCGCATCGTGGCCAACCGGACCTGGGGCATCTGGTGGGGCGCGGCCGCCGACCACCCGGCACCCGCCCTCGCCGGGAAGGCCGTCCTGAAGGGGGGGAACCTCGCGGCCGAGATCCCCGCCGCCGGCCACTGGCGCGTCACCTTCGAGGAGCGGACGCGGGCCTGGGCGATCGACCAGGCCGAGGGCGGCCTGGCGCCCGTCGCCAACGCCGGGTCCGACATGACCGTGGGGGCAGGCACCCTGGTGCAGTTCAACGGCACCCTGTCCTACGACCCCGACGGCGAGATCGCCTCGTATGCCTGGAGCAACGGACTGACCGGGCCCACCCCGACGCGCCTATACGACGAGGCCGGCGTGTATGACGTGGTGCTGACGGTCACCGACAACGACGGCAACACCGGCCAGGACACCGTGCGCGTCACGGTCACCGCCGATGTCGCCCACCTCGGCGACCTGCGCCGGGAGACGATCTACCACGTGCTGGTCTCCCGCTTCTTCAACGGGGACACCACCAACGACTTCTTCTGCCGCGAGCGCATCAAGGCCGGCGACCCGCACTGGCGCGGCGATTTCGCCGGGCTGATCCAGCGGCTCGACTACATCCAGTCGCTCGGGTTCACGGCGATCTGCCTGTCGCCGGTCGCCGAGAACCGCGGGGCCCTCGACTACGACGGC
>CAZKPI010000688.1:0-2115 GCA_964554555.1 uncultured bacterium | reverse complement strand
CGACCCGCGCCTGGAGACGAACGGGTCCCGCTATGCCGACCTGGTGCGGGCCGCGCACGAACGGGGGCTGAAGGTCATCCAGGCGATCGTGGTCAACCACTCCTCGAACTACGGGATCAGAAACCAGGTCTGGGTCGACCGCCTGCCCCACAAGTTCTGGCGCGGGACGGGCATGACGGTGACCGCCCCCTACGTGTTCAACTGGGGAAACTACACCCGCCCCTTCCGCGAAGACAACGACAATCCCAAGGCCCCGGAGTGGTTCCAGGATTTCCTGCACCGCGATCCGTGGGGGGCCGGCCCGCTCACCGACCCGCGCACCGGCACCGTCCTTCCCCTCCCCGGCTACCGATACGACCGGTTCTTCGGCACCGACGAGTCGACCCTGCCCCCTGACTGGTACCACCGCAACGGCTGGCTGACCTCGGCCGCCGACGCCTCGACCACCGCCGGCCTCCAGGGAAAACACCTGGGCACCGATTCCCTCGACCTGGCCACGCAGAACTGGACGGTCAAGCGCTACCTGAATGCGGCCGTGCGCCACGCCATCGACCTCGGCATCGACGGGGTCTGGCTCGACTTCGCCGGTCACGTCGACCGCGACGAACTGCGGACCATGATCGGCGACTGGCTCGAGAAGAAGCCCCAGCTCTACATTCTGGCCGATGTCGAGGCGCGGGGCTCGGGCTACGGCCTGCTGGCCGCCGACCGTCTGCCGTCGGAACTGGCCCCCTGGTGGTATTCGCGCACCGGCACCGACCCGAAGAACCCCGACTCCGGAAGCTTCTCCGGCATCGCGGTGGTCGACTACCCGCTCCTGCGGGCGTTCACCGGGTCGGTCGTCACCGGCACCTTCGGCGGGCTCGAGAACCTGTTCGTCAACGACTGGGTCTACGGCGACCCCACCTTCCTGCTGACCGGCTTCCACGCCCCCCGCTACGGGCCCGAAGCCGACCGGCGCCGCCGGTTCGCCGGCGAGGACTGGCGGGCGGCGCTGGCCTATACCCTGATCTGGACAGCGCGCGGCATCCCGTGCCTCCAGCAGGGCGAGGAGGTCGGCTTCATGAAGGGGGCCCCCCTGTTCCCGGCGGGGGCCGGCCTCACCCTCGACCAGACCGCCCATGCGTATTTCGGCCCCCACCTCGAGGCGGCCGCCCTCGCCGCCACCAAGGCGCACCCGCTCTGGCAGCACATCCGCCGGCTCAATCTGATCCGGAGCCGGTCCCCGGCCCTGCAAATGGGCCTCCAGACCCACGGCCGCGAGTGGGGAAGCGGCATGAGCTTCGTGCGGAACTGGGAGAACGGCCGCGACCTGGTGGTCGTCGGCCTGGCCGCCTTCGCCGACCAGGAGATCACGGTCGAGCGCATCCCCAGCGGGATCTACGCCGACGCGGTCACCGGCGCCACCCAGGTGGTGGCCTCCACCAGCACCTCGCTGACCTTCACCGTCAAGGGGAACTCGGCCGGCATCTGGATCAAAAACGGCCCCGGCCGGATCGGCACCGACGGCCCCTTCCTCCGCTGACGGGAAACCGGACCGCGTTCAGGTCACCGGCGGAGGCGGAGGCGGGTCATCACCCCTTCCGGGGTGAACTGCAGAGAGCTTTCGATCTCCTTCAGACTGCTGAAGAAGGCGTGCAGGGGAAGGGTCGGGTCGTAGGGAAGCGGCTGGCGCGGGCGGGCGGCCGAGCCGTGGACCGAGCATCTCACCTCACCCGCCACGGGGTCGAGACCGTAAACGCCCTGAATCGGGCAAACCGCGGCGTAGCCGTTGATGGCGAGACCCTGGTCGGCCCACTGGGCGGGCAGGAGTCCGCGCAGATGGTAGAGGGCCCACAGCGAGCCGAGATTGTTCAGGCAGGCCGACCGGATGCGCTCCTGCCACAGCAGGCGGCAGGCTTCCGCCACCTCGACGAACCGCTCGGGCACCAGCCGGAAGACGAGGTTGGCGGTGCCCGCCGTCTTGGCCGCGCCGGGCCGCAGGAGGTCGATCAGCACATCGCGGCGGTTGGTCACGAGCAGGAACCCGTCGTGGACCGCGAAGAAGAAATGCAGGCGCAGGATGATCAGCTCCAGGTCGAGGGTGTAGATGGTCGGCCCCGCCGCGGTGCCGGG
>CAZKPI010000687.1:0-3028 GCA_964554555.1 uncultured bacterium | reverse complement strand
GAGGACGGCGACGGCACCTTCGTGGGGGATGCCAACGAGCCCTACGCCACGCAGACCATCCAGGTCTTCGTCGACGAGTATGTGTGCCTGCAGGTCATCCCCGGCACGGTCGATTTCGGCGGGCTGGCCCCCACCGAGAACGCCACCATCACCTTCCTGTGCCGCAACGCCGGCAACGTCGAACTGGGCGGCCTGTCCTGGCTGGAGGTCGATCTCAAGAACGCCCTGGGCGTCCCCCTGACCACCGCCTGGTATGACCTGTTCAAAGACCCGCCCCTCACCGCGGCCCGCGGGGAGTTCTTCGAGGGCCACGGGTCGATGACCATCCCGGTCGGCCAGGCCGACGGCAACTACCTGGGCAACACCCCCTAGGGCGACCTCCACAGCGTCACGCCCGCCGTCGCCTCGGACGTCTTCACGGTCTCCTGCCAGGTCGGTCTGAAAAAGCTCGACATCATCGAATCCAAGGTGGTGATCGCCAGCGCCTCGCCGGGATTGCTCGCCGGCCCGGCCAACTACTCGGTCAAGAACACCGGGACGATCATCCTCATGTATCCCAGGGCCACGGCCACCGCCGACCTCCAGCACGTGACCCCCGGGCTCGCCTCGATCCCCGCCACCGCCTGCACCTTCTCCCCCAACCCGCTCTCCTACCTGAACGTCAACCAGACCCGGGCGGGGGGCTGGTCCGTCCAGGTTCCCCCGGGCCAGACCGCCGGCAGTTACACGACGACGGTGCGCGTCTGGAACGACGCCAACGGCAACCAGTTCCCCGACCCAAACGAAGCCAGCGACACCGCCACCCTCGAGATCTACGTTCTGCAGAAGCGGGTCTTCGCGGTCACCCCCACCACCCTCGACCTGTACGTCGTCCCGCCGGGCCAAGCGGCCACCGGCTCGATCCGCATCACCAACACCGGCAACGTGGCGATCCCTGGCGTGAGCGGGGAAACCCTCCGCAGTCTCTCCTACGACCTGTGGCCGGTCTCGCCGGCCCCCTCGATCCCCGCCGCGAACGTCATCATCGAGCCGGTTCCCCTCACCGACACCCTGGGCGTCAACCAGTCGGTCAACGCCACGGTGACCGTGGTCGTCCCCATCAACGCCCTGAGCGTCCCGTTCTACGGCCCGCAACGGGTCTATGCCGATTACCAAGCGCCGCTCTCGAGCTGGGATTCCACCGAGGAGAGCACCACCTTCGAGGTCAAACTGCTGGTCGGCACCAAGGGCATCAAGGTCACCCCCGACCCGATCGACCTGGGGACGGTGAACCCGGGGTTCCCGGTCACCGCCAATTTCGTGGTCCAGAACATGGCCACCCTCCCGCTGTCGAAGTTGCGGTTCGCCAAGAGCCCCCTGGTTTCCGTGACCGGCCAGACCATCCCCGAAAGCCGTTTCAGTCTCACGCCCAGCACCGTCTTCAGCGTCTCCACCGAGGGAACGAAGACCTGCCAGGCCAGTTGCACCCCCGAAGCCTCCGCCGCGCCGGCGATCTACCTCGCCACGCAGACCGTCTACGAGGACGAAGACAACAGCGGCACCTGGAACGGGACCGAGGCATCCGACACCTTCGTGCTGAAGGTCACCGTCGCCACCTATGCCGCCGTCTCCCTCAACAGCGTCATCGACATGGGTCCCACCACCTGGGATGAACAGACCGCCACCGCCACCATTATCGTCGAAAACATGGGGAACGCCTCGCTCACCCGACTGGTCTGGGTGAAAAGCCCCCTCACCGGCCCCGGCGACAATATCCCAGCCGCCAGCTGTACCTTCCTCCCCGACTCCGGGACCCCCCCGCCCCCCTATCTCCCCACGCTCGGCGTTGGCCAGAAGCTGTTTTGGGAAGTCTCGATCGGCCACCTCAGCGTCGAGCAGGAAACCGGCTACTACTCCGGCCCCCTCAAGATCGAAGCCCAGGACCCGGACATCACGCCGCTCCTCGCCTCCGACGAAGCGCTGTTGTGCTTCACCCTGACCACTGGCGGGCCCAAGGTCGCCTCGGGCACCATGTTCCAGGAGATCGCCACCATCTCCTTCGCCCTGAACCCGCCCCCCGACGGCCGGTTCTTCCTGTCGGCGATGGTCAACCCCGGCACCGGCTCCGCCCGCATCGGGTTCCTGCAGTCCCGGGATGACAGTTCCCAGGCCAATCTCGACTACGTCGAGGTCAGCGCCAACGGAACGCTCACGGCGGGCGGCACCAACCTGCGGTTCTCCGGCCTCCTCGAGTCCCTGCCGACCGGTTCCACCGCCTCCGGCACCTGGTATCGCATCTTCCTGGCGTTCGACTACACCTACGATCCCGACCTGGCCAGCCGGACCTACGTGATCCTGGAGAACACGGCGCCCAACACCGCGTCCTACTCGGCCTGGTTCGACGGGGTGAAGCTCGAGGCGGCCTCCTTCCAGGGACAGCAGAGACCCACCAGCTTCGGCCGCAACCGCCAGGTCGTCTCCCCCAACACCACCCTGGACCTTCAGGGGAACCGACGCTACTACGAGTGGTGATGCCCCCCGCGGGGCTTCCCAGGCACCGCCCCGACCGGCACGATGCCGCACGTGTCCCCTTGCCGCCACGAATGGCGGCGCGAAACGCCAGTTTCGCGCATCGCAAGGGGGCCGGCTCCCGCGGCCGCTGACCGGAGAAAGGAATCAGGGATTGGCCGGTTCGGGGGTGGAGACAGGCGCTGGGGGAGAGCCACGATCCCCGGAGGAGCCGGCGTCATCCTGGAGGGCGGGAGCCCCGGCGGCGGGTGATTCGAGGGTGGCAGGCGTTTCTTCCAGGGGCGGCAGGTCATCGACGGCGGGAATATCCTCGAAGGAGGGGGCCTGATCGGCCTGCGCCGCGGCCGCCAAACCTTCACGGCTGGCGGGGAACGGCCCTTCCTCCTCGGCTTCGGCATCCGGCAGATCGACCGCCGGCGCGTCGGGATCGGGACCGGCCGTCGCCGCCGGGCCCAGCCAGGTTTCGAGGGCCGCCTGGGCCAGCCGTCCCGCCCCCGGCAGGACGCGCGGCAGGATGGCG
>CAZKPI010000686.1:0-3035 GCA_964554555.1 uncultured bacterium | reverse complement strand
CAGATGGGCCCGGACATACTCCAGACACAGCGTGGTCAGCTCAGGATCGGGCAGAATGGCCAGTCCGCCGAGGTGGATCCCCAGCGCCCACGGCGGCAGGCCGGCCGGAAAGTGCCGCCGGACCGAGGCACCCAGCCGTTCCCGCAGGTCGCGGTCGAACCCCCCGGTCATCATCAGCCCGGTGGTCCACATCGTGCCGGCCAGCTTCCGCGCCACCTCCGGGTCGACCCCGGCCTGGACGTTGCTTTCGTAGATCATCGGATCGACGGCCGGCGAAGCCATCCGCGCCTCGAGCTCGGCCACGTACCGCTCCTGGTCGGCCCGCGGCGGCGCCTGCTCCTCGTCGCCGGCCCCCGTCACCGCCCCGGAAACGGGCGGCGGCCAGCCCGGCAGAACCAGTCCTTCCGCCACCGCCCGGTCGAGCAGGGCCCGGCCCTCGGGGGAACGGCCGGCCAGGGGAAGGAGAAACGACCAGCCTGACAACGCGGCCGGAGCCGCCCCCCGGGCCTTGGCCAGGAACACCTCGACGGCGCGCCGCTGACCGGCTTCGAGCAGGCCGCCGAGGATCTCCCGGCCGTCGGGGTGATCCAGGGGCAGGCGGTCGAGCACGGCCCAGACCTGTTCGGCCGCCGCCCGGGCCCGGACGGGATCCGTCGCGGTTCCGGGGTCGGCCAGGCCGGGGGCCAGGTCCCGCCAGGGGTTGTCGGGGGCGGCCCAGCCGGGGGGAAGCGCGGCTGTCTCCTCCTCCTCGGGTAAAAACAGTTCCCCCAGGGAGTCGAGCACCCCCTCGTCGCCCTCCCGGGCCGCCTTCTCAAACCAGGCAATCGCCTGTTCGGGGTCGACGGTGCCATATCTGGCGTTGTAGTACAATTCGCCAAGAAAGGACAAGGCCGGCCGGTCGCCGGCGGCGGCGGCCCGTTTCAGCCACGTCTCGGCCTGCGCCCGGTCGGCCGGAACCCCCTCGCCCCGCAGGTGGCGAAGGCCCAAGATCCTCATGGCGCAGGCATCTCCCCGGTCGGCCGCGGCGGCCAGGGCGGCGGGGTCGGCTGTCCCCCATCCCTTTTCCCGCTTCGGGGCCGGCGGGTCGGTCAGGCGCGAGGGCCCGTCGATGCGGTAGACGTAGACCACGCAGGATGCCGTCTCGCCCAAGTCGATCGTCCCGTTGACCGAGACGCAGAGATGCCGGGGTTCCTCGGCGCCGAGGGCCCGTTTCGCCTCGTCCAGCAGGCGCTGTACCGTGATGCGGCTGTCGGTGCCGCGATAGATCGTCTTCCGGGTCTTCGCCGCCCCCCACGCCTCGAAGTTCCAATACCGAAAATCCCCCGACCGGACCTGGTAGGCGTAGATATCGTCAGGACGGAGGCTGTCAAACGAGGTGTTGAAACTGCCGGCGAAGCCCTTCCCGTCACTCCGGAGGAAGAGGCCTCCGGCCTGCGGCACCGGCCGGCCGGTCATCAGGGTGACCTGGCACGCCGCGACAGGGGAGGGTTTGCCCGTTGCCGGATCGATCCGCGGCTCGTTCACAAAGAAGGACAGGGGGGTGGCGTCGTCGCCCCCCGCCGCGCGAACCGCCTCCCGAAGGGGTTCCAGGGGGATGGAAAGGGTGGAACTGCTCCAGATCTCGTGCCGCCGCCCATGGATCTCAGCCGACACGTTCAGCCGCAGGAACTCCCCGGTCCCGGGAATCACGCTCAGGACGCGGGCCTTGCCCAGGTTCGAGAGGGGAAGGGAGAACCCTGACCCGGTCCCCCCTTCCGAGCGGGACAGGGAACCCAGAATCGCGCCGTCGCTCTCCTCCTCGCCCGCCACGCCCGGCGGGGGGGTGTCGATCCGCGTGACCAGCGGCCGGACAGGGTGATTGGGGCCGGTCGCCCGCGGCACGGACACCGGTTGCCCCTGGGGGGCGACGACCACCAGCGCCAGGCAGGGAGGAGCCTGCGGGTTGCGCATCCCGCCGTTCACATCGATCTGGAAACTGAGCGGCCCCGGGCCGGGCAGGTCGCGATCGGCGGCGGCCAGCAGGTCCCGCACCGGGATGAGCGGGCCGGGACCGCGATACAGCTCGGCCCGGCGCAGGGATTTCCCGAACCGCAGGCCCTCGACGACGACGGCCTGGAACGTGCCGGCGAGCACCTCGACCTGCAGGGCATCATCGGGGGCCAGGAGCTTGGACATCATCTGGATGCCCACGGGCGGGAACGCCGGGCCGAAATGCATCAGGTAGTGGGAGCGCCGCGGGCGGGAGACCCGGCCGCGCGCCAGCAGGATGCGCCACCGCGGGCAGGAGCGGAACTTCAGCCCCGCGGCGGCCTGGGCAGGATCGCCGAGGGTGAACAGCAGAGCGTCGGGCTCGCCCTTCCCCAGTTTCGCCGCCTCCTCCCGGACCCGGGCCAGCGGGAAGCCGGCCCCGGTCGTCTGCCAGATGACCTCCCGGGTGCCGCCAAACCGGCCGAGGATGGTCAGCACCGGGCTCTCGCCACTGCTCATGGCCGGGTACAAGCCGACCCATTCGGTGCCGGCGAAGGCGGCCAGCGGCACCTCGATCAGGTTGGCCCCTTCCGCATACTGTTCAAGAACCCCGAAGAAGCCTCGGGTCGGTTCCAGTACTGGTGGATGACGTTGGGACCCTTGATCTGGATCTCCCCCACCGTTCCGGGCGCGGCCGGGCCGGCCCCCGGGTCCAGCCGGCCAGGGGTATGGCCCCGCGGCCGCCGCCTGCCACGCCCGGCCGTTCCATGATCCGGTTCATCGGTTTCTCCCCTCCCGCCGCCAGCATTTCATGAACTCCCGCAGTTCGGCCGCCCGTTCCTCGGCCTGCCTGACCCCGTCGGGGCCCAGTTCTGCGGCGAGGCGCGCACAACCCGCCTTCCCCGCCTCCCGGTCGGGCACGAAGCTCCCCTGTCTGGCCAGGAGATACCAGGCGTAGGCCTCGCCCGGCTGGCGGGCCACCCAGTCGCCCTTGTCAAAGGCGGCGGCCACGTCGACCTTGGTACTGCGGCCCAGCATGTGGTCGATCCGCGGGGCGATGGTCCGCA
>CAZKPI010000685.1:2807-3041 GCA_964554555.1 uncultured bacterium | reverse complement strand
TCCAGGCAGGGGTCGCGGCCGGCGGTGACGAGGCCCGTCGCCGGGCGAAGGGCCGTCACCCGGTCGGGGGTGGTGATGATGATCTGGGTCAGCAGACTGCGGGCACGCCGGGCGATGTGGTCGGCATCGAAGGCGATCAGCGGCTGGCCGGCGGTGACCGCTGTCCCGACCGCGACCCGGGGGGTGAAACCGTCGCCCTTCAGGTGCACGGTGTCGAGACCGATGTGCATCATG
>CAZKPI010000685.1:0-2790 GCA_964554555.1 uncultured bacterium | reverse complement strand
GCCGGGGGTCTGCACGGTGACGGCATGCCCCGCCGCGTGGACCTGGGTCACGGTTCCGGCGCAGGGGGCCAACAGTTCCTGGCTGGTCGGGTCGATCGACAGGCCGTCGCCGACCAGTTTCTGGGCGAAGACAGGGTCGGGCACCCGCTCGAGGGCGACGATCTGCCCGGACAACGGGGCGAGCAGGGAAAGGGAGCCGGACGGGGAACCGGATGCCATGCGAAGACCTCCCAGGGAGATGGGTGATTGCTCCGGTCACTATACCGCCGGCCCAGTACCCCGACAAGGCTTCCCGGTTCCGGCCAGGGCAAACACAAACCTGGGAACGGCGGCCGGAGCAGGAGGAGCTCCGCTCCTCCCGACCACCTCGCCAGGGGCCGATGGCCCCTGGACTCCTGGTGTCTGCCAGGCGAACGCGCCGCATTCCCCAGGCCGCCCGCCCGCTTCGCGGCCCCGCCCGGCCGGGCATCTCCTCGGCCCATGCCGGCTTCGGGTTGGCGTCTGCCCAGCGGTTCCGACCGGCCCGATGGCGGAAAGGCTTCCCCCCGGCGGGGAGGCGGCGCGCGGGTCTCCCAGAGCCACGCTGGATCTTGCGGCCGGCGGCGGTGGAATTTCGGCCGGGAGACTGGTAAGGTGAAAGGGCGCGGCGGCTGGGTTGCCCCCCGGACCGCCGTCCAACCCGGAAGGAGACGCAGGAGTGAAAGCCGTCAGCCGCCGAACGTTCCTGGCCATCGGGGTGGTGGCCTTCAATCTCGGCTTCGCCCTGATCGGCCGGGGCAGTGCCGGTCAACTGCTGATATCCCTCGCCGCCATGGCGTTGGGAGCGGTTCTCCTGTTCCCCCTGGCCCTCGCCCGGAAGCTCGCCGATTGGCTGGCCTGGCCGCGGCTCAGAAAGCTGGCCGGCGTGGGCTTTCTCCTGGTGGGGCTTGCCTGGTCGACGATCCTCGCCTTCCTGCTGGGCTCCCCTTTGGCGCGGGAGGACATCCGCAACGCCATCGCCTTTTGCGATGCCGCCCGGCCCAGGCTCGAGGCTTACCGGTCCTCGCAGGGGAGATATCCCGAACAGTGGGAAGATCTCGCCCTGCCGGACCGGCCGCCCCTCCTCCTCACCCATCCGTATTGGTTCGGACCGGCCGACCGGCCTTTCTACCTCCCGGCCGGCGAGGGCGGGTCCTACGGGTTCGAGTTCCACGACCCCCGGTTCGCGTTCGGCGTCATCCACAGCTCCTCTGCCACCACGACCTGGCTGATGGAGGGCTCCGACGGCGCCCAGCCGCTCCAGTTGTGATGCGGCCGCGGCCCGATCGGCCCGAGGGGGGAAAGGCCCCGCTGGCGCCAGCCATGGCCGCGCGGAACGTCCGTTGCGTGCACGGCCGCCCGGGAAACCTCCCCCCAGCCCTTTCCCGGGGAGAACCGGCGGGGAGCCCCCGTCACCGCGCCCCCCCGCGGGGGAATCCCCCCGGGCCCGCCCCCGGCCTGCCGGCCCGGTCGTCGGGAGGATGCCGGTGAGCAACCGCGGCGACCTGCCGAAAGGGCTGGCCGACCGCCCCTGGTGGGAGCGCGCCGGCGGCACCTGGCTCGACCGCCTGGCCCACCTCGGGGTCCGGCCCGGCGACAACGAGGTCCGGCGGGCCCACAAGGCGGGGCTTACCCTGATGGCGGCGGCCGGCCTGGTGGCGGGTTTCCTGCTGGGCTGTCACGATCTGGTCAGGGGGTTCCGCACCGGCCTCATCCTGACCTGGACGTTCGCCTGCCTGTGCGCTCTGGCTCTGCTCTTCCTGCACCGGACCGGCCGCCTCGGCCCCTTCCGCTTTTTCCTGCTGACCATCATCCTGGCCTTCCCGGTCACCGCCCAGTGCCTGAAGGGAGGCTTCGCGGCCGGGGGCAGCGGCATGATCTGGGCCCTGGCCGCCCCGGTCGGGGCCGCCCTGTTCCACGGCTTCCGCGCCTCCTGCGCCTGGTTCGCCCTCTACCTCGCCCTGACCTTCGGCCTCGCGGCGGGCGAGTCGCGGCTCGCCGAGCTCGCCCCGCCCCTGGCCGACCGCGGCAGTGGCATCCTGTTCGCCGGTCACATCGGCGGGATCTCCCTGGTCATCTTCCTGACCATCCACTACTTCCATTTCCGTCTGCGGCGCGAACAGCGCAAGGCGGAAGCCCTCCTGCTCAACATCCTCCCCCACGAGATCATCGAGCGGCTGAAGGAGGAGCCGGAGATCATCGCCGACAGCTTCCCCGAGGCCACCATCCTGTTCGCCGATCTCGCCGGGTTCACCGCCATGGCCGGCACCATGCCCCCCGCCCGCCTGGTGACCGTGCTCAACCGCATCGTCACCGCCTTCGACGACCTCTCGACCGCCGCCGGCCTCGAGAAGATCAAGACGATCGGCGACGCCTACCTGGTCGTGGCCGGGGTGCCCACCCCGCGCCCCGACCACCTCGAGGCGATGGCCCGGTTCGCGCTGGCCATGCGCCAGTCGCTGACCGCGCTGGCCGCCGCCGAGGGACTGCCCCTGCGCCTGCGGATCGGCATCCACACCGGCCCGGTGGTGGCCGGAGTGATCGGCCGCCGCAAGTTCACCTTCGACCTGTGGGGCGACGCCGTGAATGTGGCCAGCCGCATGGAATCGACGGGCGAGCCGGACCGCATCCAGGTCAGCGAGGAGGTCCGCCGCCGGCTCGGTGACCGGTTCCGCTTCTCGGAACCGCGCCGGGTGCTGGCCAAGGGCAAGGGCGAGCTCACCACCTGGTTTCTGGAAGGGGAGGCCCCTTCCCCCCCGCCGGCCCCGGTCC
>CAZKPI010000684.1:0-3043 GCA_964554555.1 uncultured bacterium | reverse complement strand
CGTCGGCCTCGGCCACCCCCTCCTGCGTCCCCGCCCCCGTCACCTCGAGGCCGTCACCCGCCGCCTCGCCAGCCATCACCTGGTCCAGCGCGGCCCCCGACGGCCGGCCGGGATGGCGATCCGCCGCAGGATTGAGCAGGTGCGACCAGACCCTCCGGACCTTTTCATACAGCGAAGCCCCAGACGGCGCCGGGCCCGGGTTCTGCCCCGGCAAAGGGGTGGGGGCCATGGCCGATGGCTGAAAGCCGCCCTCCCCCGGCGCCAGGTTGGGCGTCTCAACCCGCTCCCGCACCGGCTGGTCCGCGGGGCCGAAGGTCACTTCAGCGGCCCAGCCCGGACCCGAAGCGGCGGTCAGGGCGGCCGCGAGGGCCAGGCAGGTCACCCGGTGAGGCAGGGAAGGCCACGGCCCCGGCGGTCCGGGGTTCCGGTCAGGGTTGGATGTCGAAGACAAAGCGCTTTCCTCCTGTCAGGCCGGTGAAGTCGTAGACGGTGGTCCGCCCGGGCGCGGCGCGGGTGATGACCGCCCCGCCCTCCCCCGAAACCCGCCAGGAGACGTCCTCCTGGCCGGGAAGACCCTGTTCGCGGTCGTGCCAGACGGTCACCACCCAGGTGTCGGTGGCGGGGCGGGCCAGGGAACGCGCGGCGCGCAGGTCGGTGCGCAGGGCGGCGGACAGGCGGGCCAGCCGGTTGGCCAGTTCCTGCTCGCGGGCGGTGAGCTGGCTGGCCGACCCGGCCGAGCTCTGCCAGAACAGCAGGCCGGCCAGGCCGCCGGCCAGCAGGACAGCCGCGACCAGGATCTCGGCCAGGGTCACCCCGATCCTTTCGGGGCCGCCCGCTTCAGCGGACAAGGAAGACCTCCTCTCCCGCGCCCTGCAGGCGGTAGGCGCGCTGGCGGGCGGCGGCGGCGGTGGGATCGAAGCAGTCGTCATACTCGATCTGCCGGGCGGCGGGCGGGTCGGCCACCGCCAGCCCGAGTTCGCGGGCGGCCACCAGACCTTTGATCGAGACCTCGCGCGGCAGGCTGACCCGGCCGGCCAGAGCGATCAGGGCCGCCCCGAGCGGGCCGGCGGTCTCCACGTCGATGTCGCCGCCCAGGCTAACGAGGGACAGGGGTTCCCCGCCGCCGGCCACCCCGACTTCCCCCTGGAGGCGGATGGCCCCCTCGACCAGCACGAGACCGCCGTTGGCGAAGTGCAGGGGCTCCTCGACGATCACCGGCCCGCCGACCAGGACGGCCCCGGGCAGGAGCAGGTTTCCCGCATCGTCGCGGGACAGGCCCCGGCGCAGGGAGGCCAGGTCGGGAAAGGCGGCGGTCACGCGGCGCCGCAGGAAGGAGAGGTCGGCGAGGGCGCCGAGATCGCCGGCCGAGAACCATTCCCGCCCTTCGTCATCGAGGAGGGTGTAGGCACTGCCGAAGGCCATCTCGCCCAGCTGGGCCGGCTGGCCGTCGATCCGCAGGCGTTGCGAGGCGGGCGGGGGCGGCAGGCCGGGGGGCCGTGCGGCCGGATCGATGATCACGACCCGGGCGAACGGGTCGCCCGGAAAGGCCATCAACGGGAACAGGCCGGCATTGTAGGCTTCCTCGGCGACGTCCGACATGCGGCGCTCGTAGGCCTCGTACCTGCCGCCAAAATTGTCCCGGATGGCGGCGAGGGTGGACGGACTTTTCACCCCCGGCCAGGCATCTCCCTCGAACAGGGCCCGGCTCAGCCAGGGCAGGGGGGCGGCATCCCCCGTCCCCGGGAGGAGCAGACCCTGAAGCAGAGCCCATCGCCGGCTGACGTTGCCCACCACCAGGGTCGGGGCGGGGTCGGCGGCGGTGCCGTTCAGATGGAGGATCGAGGTGGCCTCGACCCGGCCGGGGAAGGCGGCCAGGGCGAACTTGCCAGCCGCCTCGCGCCACTGCCGGCCCAGCGGGCGCGTTTCGACATACCAGGCAAACGGCCCCTTCCGGCTCAGGGGTTCGGACGGATCCAGCGGCCAGGAGAACCAGCCGTCACGCAGAAGGGCGTCGGCGAACCGCGGCTCGCCCCCGCCCGACGACAACCCCAGGGACCAGCAGGCCCCGCCGCCGAGAAAGACCCAGCCCCGCCGGTCGAGCGCGTCCCGGACGGCGGCCGGCGGCAGGGGATCGGGCCCGACGGCCCCGCCGCCGCGGATGACCAGGGGAGCATCGTGCAGGCCGGCAAGGTCGGAGGAATCGGCCAGGCGGTTGGCCTCAAGGGCCCCCGGCTCGCGCACGAACAGGGCAAACTTGCCCACGACGGGGGGAAGGATATTGATAAGCTTTGTCGATCTGTACCAGGAAAGATGGCAGGCGGCATCCCCCACCCGCGCCGTGGCGTGGACAAACAGGTGATACTGCCGTTCGCGCGGGTCAGGCCGTAGGCCTGGCCCGGGCGGGGCGGCGAACAGGGGCCCGGCGGGGCGCAGTTCGAACTCCACCTGCGGCGGGGACGCTTCGGGCTGTCCGGCGGCCAGGTCGGCCAGGAGCGGGTCTTCCCAGGCAAAGCGGACTCCCTCCTCAGGAGGCAGGCCGGACCCGTCGAGCAGACCGGCGCCGACCGCCTTCAGGTCGGCCGGCACGCGGTCGCGCTTGGGGAAGGTGTCGGGGTCACCGCGGTTGAACCAGGCTTCCAGGCGCCGCCACTGGTCGCGGCCGGCCAGGAGGGCTCCGTTGGCGAGGTGGTAGGCCCGCTCGTAGTCCGCCAGGTGGGCCGCCATGTTCAGGTGCTCGCGCGAGAAGAAGTGGCGGGTCACGGCGAGCAGGACGATCAGACACAGCACCAGCAGGACCGCCGGCAGAAGGAATCCCCGGCGGGGGAAGCGGCGGGGGAGGCGGCGGGGCGGAGAGGCGGGCGGTTTCATGGCGAGGGGGGCCGGCCCTGGACGAGACCGACCGCCTGGTAGGTCAGCGTCTGGTCGTGCCGCGGGGTCACCCAGTCGATCCGCAGGTCGGCACGGAACATCGGTTCCCGCGCCGACCCCCACCCCGCCAGGCGCCGCAGGGCCAGCCGCCGGGTGAACCCTTTCGGGGCCGGTG
>CAZKPI010000683.1:2750-3046 GCA_964554555.1 uncultured bacterium | reverse complement strand
TGGAAGGCCTCCTGCCGGACGGCGGCGGCGGCATCGCCGAGGTAGGAGAGCAGAATGGGGAGGTTGCCGAGGTCGGGATTCCGGCGGAAAATCTCGGCCACCAGGGCTTTGGCCTCGGGACTGGCCAGATCAGCCCCGAACTGCTGAACGGTATAGAGGAGGTTGGGCGAACAGCGCTGTCGCAGGGCCCGCAGGGCGTACAGGCGGCGCGACTCGTCGGAGCTCTGCAGGAGGGGGATCAGCGTTTCCGGGGTCGCCTGGGTGGGCAGGCTGGCGAATTCCTGGAGCTTTTTGAG
>CAZKPI010000683.1:0-2740 GCA_964554555.1 uncultured bacterium | reverse complement strand
ACCTTCATGGTGAGGACCTGCAGGTCGGGCTCGGGCTGAGTGCCCAGGAACTCCTGCAGAAGTTCCTGGGCCTCGGTCACCGCCTCGTTGTGGATGATGGCCAGGGCCCGTTTCTGCAAGGCCCGGTTCGACTGGGTCAGGGCTTTCCGGAGTTCGTCGAGGGAATGGCTGTTCGGCATGCCTTCATTCTAGCGGATCGACTGGGGCCGCACAAGGGCGCGGCCCCAAAAGCCGCGGCCCCAAATTTCACCGGGCGTTTGACAGGATCCCGGGGCTTGGCTAGAATGGGCGCATGGGCGAGTTTGCCGTCGTCACCGAGATCCGCGACAACCCGCGGGTGGTCTGCGTCCGGACCACCGGCTACATCGACGACGCCGCCGGAGAGAAGATCAAGAAGGTCATCCAGTCCTTGATGGTGAAGGGCGAGAAGAACTACCTGTTCAATTTCGCCGGGTCGCCCGTCATCAACAGCACAGGCATCTCCTGCCTCCTCGAGGTCTGCGAGGAGATCGGGTTCAGCCTGCAGGGGAAGGTGGTCTTCTGCTGTCTTCAAGATGATGGGCATCACGACGGTCTACACGGTCTTCGACACGGAGGAATCGGCGGTTCCCGAGTTCTCCAAGTGACGGCCCGCCGGAGAGGCCCATGACCGCTTCCACCGGTGGCGACCGCCCCGTTGCCGGCAGGGCCCGCCGGGCCCCGGTGCCGTGCCGGAGGACCGGGCGGCCCGCCCCCTGCCCCGCTCGCCCAGGGGCCGGGCGGCCGTCGGCGGGCCGGAGCGTCCAAGACCACCCGCCGGCCGGGGATGACCCCCGCCGGCCAAGCCGGGAAAACCCGTGAACAGCCTGCTGGCCCTTCTGCTCGAGGATCTCGATTCCGAGAACCGGTCCGTCCGGTGCGATGCCCTGCGGCAGTTGGCCGAGCAGGAACTCGACCCCGCCGCGCTGGCGCGCGTGAACGCCCTGGCGGCGGACCCCCAGCCGGATCCCGAGATCCAGTTCCTGGCCCGCCAGGCGGTGCTGAACACCGAGCGCCGGCGCCAAACCACCGCCGCGGCCTTTCCCGCTTTCACCGACCTGCCCGACCTGGAGAGGAAGCTGGGAGCCCTGGGTGACCGGGAGTTCCAGCAGGCCGTGGGCAATTGTCCCGCCGCATCGGTGCCCGCCCTGATGGAGGTCCTGCGGCGGCTGGTGCCGCAACCGGACCTGCCCCCCAACCGGGCGGCGGTGGTCCTGGCCGCCTTCCGCCGCTGGGGGAAACCCGAGGACGGCGATCTGCTCCTGCCCTTCGTGGGCGCCAAGGACCCGGTCCAGGTCATCGAGGTGATCGGGGCCCTCGAACGGCTGGCCCCCCGCAAGCTGTTTGAGCAGATCGGGGTGCCGCTGGCCTCGCCCTACCCGCACGTGCAGAACCGCGCCCTCCGCACCATCCTGCGGTTCCACTTCATGAAGGGGGTGGAGTACCTGCGGCGGATGTTCGCCTCGGAACACGCCTCGGTGCGCGCCGCCGCGGTGATGCAGTGCATGAGCATCCCGTTCGGGAAGGTGCAGGAACTGGTCTTCAACGCCCTGGCCATCGAGGAGGATCCCCGGGTCCTGGCCCGGGCCGCCTACCTGCTGTATCTCAACCCCAGCGAGAACACCGTCTACTGGCTGATGGACATCGCCGGCACCGCCTCGGGGCCGAAGGGGAAGTGGTGCCAGGACTGCATTGCCGCGGTTCTCGACTCCATCCGCCTGTCCGGCATCATGGAGGGGACCGTCGAGGAGTTCACCAGCCGCATCCGCCAACAGCTCGAGAGCCGCCAGCGCAATTCTCTGCTGGGCACCTTCTTCGAGGAGCTCCAGAACAAGGATCCGATGCGGCGGTATGAGGCCATCGAAGCCCTGCGCGAGCACCATGCCCTCCCCGAGGTGCGCGAAAAGTTCCAGGCGATGTATCTGGCCGAAACCGACAAGCGCGTGAAGGGTCTGTTGACCACGATCTTCGCCGACAACCCCGACCGGGAGCGCCTGCAGGCCGAGATGGCCCCCGAGAAGTTCCAGAAACTCCTGCGGGAGGAACAGCTGGCCCTGCTGGGGCAGGTCAAGACCTGCGAGGAGTTCTCCTTCGTCAAGGCCAGCCTGCAGAGGTTCTCGCGCATGCGCCTCGACCCGATGGTGGTGGCAGAGGCCGTGCGTCTGCTGGGCCGCTTCGGAGACCCCAAGGACGACCAGCCGTTCCTGATGATGGCCCTCAAGAGCGGGGAAGGCCTGGTCATGGCCAGGGCCATCGAGGGGCTCGGCCGTATGGCTCCCGAAATCCTGCTGAAGGAGCTTCCCCGGCTGATCCGCGAGCATGACCCGACGGTGCGGGGCGCCGCCCTGCGCACCTTCTTCCGGCTGGACAAGGCGCAGGCCATGAAGGCTCTGCAGGACATGCTGTTGTCGGAAAGCTCGACGGTCAAGGAGCAGTCCCTGGTCTGTCTGGCCCAGCTCAGTTACTCCGCCACGCGCCCCCTCCTGCTTCGGTTCCTCAAGGAGGACCCGAACATGGCCCTGGTGCGGAAGGCCGGCATGATCCTGCGCAACAACCCCGACCCCGACGCGGTCAGGAACATCTACCAGACCATGCGCCTGGCCAGCGGCCCGCGCAAGACCACCCTGCAGGAGATCCTGCAGGACTGCATCCAGGGCTGTCTCGAGGCCGGACTGGTGAAGGGGACGGTGGCCCAGCACCTGGAGGCCCTCCAGCTCGACGC
>CAZKPI010000682.1:644-3055 GCA_964554555.1 uncultured bacterium | reverse complement strand
GCCTCGACTGCCACGAGATCGGGGTCTCGATCGGGTCGGCCTGCACCGCCGACCGCATCGAGCCCTCCCACGTCCTGCTCGGCATGGGCATCCCCGAGGAGCGCGCCCTGTCGACCATCCGGCTCAGCCTCGGCTCGACGAACAACCGGCTGTCGGTGCGGTTCTTCCTGTGGGCGCTCGAACGCGTCCTGCGCACCGACCCGCCCGGGTTCGCCTACCTCGACCCGCACCACCTGACCGCCGAGGTGATCCGTTCCCCTGCCACGTTCCTGGTTGACCTGCGTTTCCCGCACGAGCGCCTGCTGGCCCCCAGCATCCCCGGCGCCCGCCTGTGGTCGCCGTTCGGCTTCGAGCGCCACATTCCCGAAATACCGCGCGACAAGCAGGTGATCCTGATGTGCGCCACCGGCGTGCTGTCGACGGGGTCGGGCTACCGCCTGGCCAGCGCCGGCCACGGCAACGTGCGCGTCGTCTTCGGCGGCTACTCGGCCTGGCGCGGTCTCAACCCCGACCTCATCGAGCGGCTGACGGCCGAACGTCGTTCAAGCTGACCACCGGCATCTGGAGGGGCCCCCATGAAAAGCCATCTTTTCCTGATCGCCATGGCCCTCGCCATCGTCCTGACCCTGGGCTTCGGAGTTTTGCTCGAGCGGGAACAGGGGCGGGTCGAGGCGATCACCCGGCTCCACACCCAGTCGGTGGAAATCCGGAAAGTGCGTGACATCCTGGAGGAATGGCGGGGTTTCTGCTGGATGCACGACCGGTCCCGCGCCCTGCCGGCCGACCAGGGGTTCCGTGGACTCGTCGACCGGAAGTCAGCCGAAAGCCTCGCCGCGATGGGAAAGCTGACGGCCCTGCCCCTCCCCCCCAAGGCGAAGGAGGCGATGAGCCAGGCGATGGTTGAGCACTCCCGACTGCTCGATCTGGTCAAGGAATTTCTGGAGACTTCCTCCCCAACTCCGCCGGCTCTTCTCAACACCCAATTCAGCCTCGTGACATCCTTGTTGTCCGCGGCCTCGAACTGGATCGACGCCGAGGTCGAAAGCATCAGCCGGCCGTCGTAGCGGCTTGGCGCCGGCAGGTCCGGCGGGAGGGGACGCCCGCGGCTGTTGGGAGATGTTTCCGGAATGTTCCGGGGCCCCCTGACCGCCGGGGAGGCAGGCCCAACCATCGGCCGGGCAGGCGGTCAAACCGCAGATGAACCCAGCCTGACACGGATTGGCAGAACACCTCCGGACCGTTTTTCCCCGGAGTTTTTCCATCAGAAGGGAGCGGGGCGAGAAATCGCCCCGGACGGTGACCCGCCGGGGCGATGTTGGGGAACCGGGAAGGGACTGGGCCAATGGAGCAGGCTCAACACCAACCGCAGGATCGTTCCAACCGGACGACCACCCCCACCGGTTCGCCCCGATGATACCACAACACCCGCCCCGTCAGGGGGCGGCGAAGCACAGGCGGACCTCGGTCACCCCGGCCAGGCCGTCCTTCACGAGGCCGACCCGCTCGGGAACCGACTGCCAGGGGCCGAGCCCGTACCGCACCAGGCACCGCCCGGTGCGGGGCCTGATCTGGCCGGCGAACAACGGCCCGCGTCCCTCGAGGGGGGGGAGATGGGGCAACAGCGGCCCGACCACCATCCAGGCCGGGATGACTCCCCACACGTAGCGCAGGTTCGGGGCCCGGGCATGCCTCGACGGCACCACCTGGAAGCCGCCGACCGAGCCAACGGGCGAGGTGGAGACGCACAAGACCCCCGGGTGGTTGGCCCGCACTTCCCCCCGGCCGGCATACTGGGAACCGCCGAACCGGCCGACCGCGCCCACCGCCCGTTCGACGCGACCGACGGCCGCCGCGGTGCCGTCGGCGAAGGAGGCCGTGACCAGCCCCCCGACCCGGTTCGTCCAGCGGATCTCGCGCAGGGGAGGGGCGGGACCCCGCGCCACCAGGACGAGCCGGTCGCCGATGGCCGGGCGATACCCGGCGGGCATCGGGGCCGCACGACCGTTTCGCTCGACCAGGACGGGGTCGCCGACGCGGGGGGCCCATTCCCGGCCGAACAGGAGCGAGCCGGCCGGCAGATCGGTATAGATGGAGGTCGGGCTCGAGAAATACGACGGGACGTCGGCTGACGTCTTGTCGAGGAATTCGCGCGGCTGGAGGGTGAACAGGACGGCGTGCTTCCGGCCCTGGCCGACCTTGACGTGGACGGCGTTGACCGCGGCGGCGGCCAGCCGGACCATGGCGTCCGGCGATGCGCTGGCACCAAAAGAGACCGCGCCGGCGACGATTCCGGCGGGATAGGTTCCAACACCTCCGGGCGCATGAAACGGCAGCACCGACGAAAGCTCGCCACCCAGCGCCCCACCAAAGGCGGCCGCCACCGGAAACACATCCATGACCGCGAGCGCCCA
>CAZKPI010000682.1:0-613 GCA_964554555.1 uncultured bacterium | reverse complement strand
GACCAGGGTTGCGAGGAACGCCCGCAGGAAAGCGGCATGGTTTTCCGGCAGGCCGAGCATCATCTCGTCCAGAAGTCGCCCGATCCGTGCCGGCACACGGCTGGATAGAAACCGCATCAGCGGCTTATGCGCCGCAAAGGCAAGGAAGGGCAGGATGACGAAAGAAAGCCAGAGCGCGACCGCCCAGAAAGCGCCGCCCTTTTCGATGACGAGGCCAACACCGGCGGCAGCCAGAAGCGCATGCAGGTCAAGCGCCCGCATGACGAGCAGCGCCGCTGTGGCACGCGCGAGCGGCATTCCAAATTCCGCGCGCATGAGAATCGGAAAGCTGGTTTCCCCTGTCCTCATCGGCAGCATGACATTGAGAAGATTGTGGACCAACGTCACCCGTAGAAGCCGTGCGAATTGCCCCTGCGTTTCGCGCGACAAATAGTCACGGATGCGCCAGCAGCGGATAACATAGGTCATTGTCAAAGCCAGAAGCGCAAGCGACAGCGGGCCGAATCCGATCTCGCGAAACCGCGCCAGAAGCGCGCCCCAGCCTATACTCCAGTGAAGGAAAGCCGCATACGCAATGACAACACCCAGCGTGACGAGTGCCATGCGGTTGCGG
>CAZKPI010000681.1:0-3072 GCA_964554555.1 uncultured bacterium | reverse complement strand
CGCTGGGCCGCCCGGCGGGCGGCAGTGGCGGGGCCCGCGACCGGGGGCCGGCCGCGCCGTTCCCCCGGGTTGGCAGGCCGGGAGGTCCTGTTCCCGCCCGGGGCAGGGCAGGGGTGAAGCCCATGGAGACCGCCGCAGTCATCGGTTCCCTGCGCCTCGCCTTCGTCGATGATCCGGGCCGCGCTGTCACCTCGGGTGACTGGGCCGGCTTCGAGGATCCGGCCTTCACGGGCTGGGTGCTGGTCCGGCCTCGCGGGCCGGCCTGGGAGGTGGTGCTCCACCCCCACTGGGGGCCCGCGGAAAAGCCGGTCATCTACCTTCCCGACAGCCCCCCGGGGGAGAAGTGGATCATCGCGGCGAAGGAGTGGCCGGCCGGCCGCAAGGGGAAGCCCCCCGCCCGGACGATTCTCCACCTGTCGGCCGACGGCGGGGAAACCTGGGCCATGGCCTCTTCCCGGCCGGATTCCCCGGGCATGGCCCTGGTGCCCGACCCGGCGGCGGTCCGCCGCCTGCCTGCCGTCTCCCTGCCGGAACTTCCCGAGCGGGTGGGCATCCCTTCCGGTTTCTACGGCGGCCCGGCGGTCGCGGCCACTGCCCCCTCCTGCCGCCTGCACCTGCCTGCCGATGAGCCCCTCGGCGGCCTTTCCCGGACCTATACGCTCTCGGGGGAATGGTTTGGCGGTCTGCTTCGCTTCACCAGTCCACCGGGCGGGCGGACCGGGCCGGAACCGGTCTTGTCCTTCGAGCTTCCCCTGCCGGGCTGGTATGTCCTGGAAGTGATGGAACGGCCGAAGCCATCGCGGAAAGGCCCCCTGCCGCCGGCTGTTCCCGTCTTCCGGGAGCGACTGCGCATCGACCGGCCGGGGATGGCCTTCCGGTTCGACGGCCGCCGGGTCGAACCGGCCTGATCTGTCCTGGACTGATCGGAACTGCCCCGATCTGTCGCGATTGGGAACGGGCCAAGTGGCCAGGGTGGCCGCTCGGATGATTCGGCAGAGCCGGCGCGCCGGCACGGAGAGTGGCGATCCTTCTGTCCGGCCTGAAACCAGGGCCCCCCTCCCCCGGAAGCCTGCAAAAAAAGCCGGCCGGCCGCCCCTTGCGGGGGAGACCGGCCGGGGCGCAGGCCCGTTCAGAGTTTCTCTTCGTGGTGGGTGAAGATGACCCCGCGCTTCTTGAGCCCGGCGTCGAGGGCCGCGAAGATCTTCGGGTTGCCGCCGAACCGCTCGGGCGGGAAGACGCCGTGTTCGGCGAAGGTCCCGTCGAGGATCAGGCGGGCCATGATGACGTTGGGGAAGCCGGTGGTGCGGGCCATGGAGCTGTACCCCGTCTTGGGGTCGTAGCGGTCCAGCAGGTCCCAGGTGTGGCGCGAGCGCTTCTTTCCCTTCGTCCCTGTGCATTGCACCCGCATGACCGTGAATTCCTCCTCGTCGGGCTGGAGCTTCCACATGGGGAACAGGAGGCGGGTGGTGAGGTCGAGGGGGGCGACCTTGACCCCCTTGACCTCGATGGGCTTGGGTGAGAAAAACCCGGTCTCCCGGAGCACCCGCATCAGCTCGATGTGGCCGGGGTACCGCATCGTCTTTTCCTTCATGTCGGGGCAGTTGATGGTCTTCAGCAGGGACCGCAGGCCATCGGTGTTGAAGGCTTCGAGGGTGCCGACGCCGGGCAGATCGACCAGCTCGGGCTCGGACAGGGCGGGCATGGTGACCACCTTGCCGTTGCGCACGTAGCGGGCGGGCCGGGTGTACTCCTCGAGCACATCGATGGGCGAGAAGGGGGCCTTGTACTCATACGGCCAGGTGCGGATGCGGGGCAGACCGCCGACCAGGATCAGGGCCTCCTCGAACCGGTCGAACTCATCGTTGTATTTGCCCAACAGCAGGTTGGACATGCCGGGGGCGACGCCGCAGTCGACCACGGCGGTGACCTGGTGCCGGCGGGCCAGGCCGTCGAGCTCGAGGGCGTCCTCGGGCATGAAGGCGATGTCGGCGAAGTTCTTCCCCGCCTCGATGACCAGTTTCAGGGTCTGGAAGCCAAGAAAGCCGGGTACCGCTCCCACGACCAGATCGGCGGGCTTGATCAGCTGTTTGACCACCGCCGGCTTCGCGAGGTCGGCCGCCACGGTCTTGAGGCGGGCGCGCTTGGCGAGCCGAGCCAGGGCGGCGGGATCGCGGTCGGCCACGGTGACGGTGAAGCTCTTTTCCTGGGCCAGGTCCTCGGCCATGACGGCGCCCACCATCCCGGCGCCCAGAACGACGATGTTCTTTCCTTGTGCCATTCCTGCGGTTTCCCCTTCCTTGTGACGAAGTGAGACAACTGTAACCCGGCCCCTCGCGGGAATGCAACCGTACCCCGAAGCCCGCCTCATCCGCGCCGGAGGGCCTGCGCCCTCCTGCCGGAACATGGCGGCGGCTGACCGGGTTCGCCTCAGGGATCCAGGCGGATGCCCTGCGGGAAGGCGCGCCAGGCCGCCAGCCCGGAACAGCGATGTTCCTGGGGGGAGGGGCAGGCAGACCTTACTTCGCGGTGAGCCCGGCGATCTGGCTGATGGCCTTCTGTTGCGGGGCGTCGAGCCATTCGATGGCGGAGCGGCGGGCCAGGTTGGCGGGGGTGGGAATGATCTTGTAATACCACGGGTTGACCCGGACCAGGGCCTCGGCCACCCGCCGGTCGTCGAAAATGCCGACCAGCTGTCCGTCTCCGATGGCATCCCAGACCACGAACCATTCCTGGCCCTGAGGCTGGACCGGGGGCGCGGCAAGGGAAGGGGGCGCGGCAAGGGATGGCGGCGTCCCGGCCGGCTTTGTTGTGGCCGGCGGCGGCACGGTCGTCGGGTTCGTAGCGGAATCGGGGACGGGGGGGGCGGCGGCTCCAGGGGCCGTCTGATTGGGTGATGCCGGGCGGGGGTTCCATTCCTCGCCAGCGCCGAAAGAGAGGGAAAACAGGCGGCTGAGCGGGTGATGCAGGTCTACCATCAGGGGGCCAGTCGGCCGGCGGTCGGCCCCCGGGCGATGCGCGAACCCGGTGCGGCCCGCGGTCAGCCGCAGGGGCAGGGGGAGCTGGCCGGCCCCG
>CAZKPI010000680.1:2244-3078 GCA_964554555.1 uncultured bacterium | reverse complement strand
CCTGCGACCATTCGGGCGGGAACAGCGACCGGTAGGCCGGGGAACGGAACCGCTCATCGACCAGCAGGACCACGCCGCGATCCTCCTCCGTCCGGATGACCCGGCCCGCCGCCTGCATCACCCGGTTCAGCCCCGGATACCGGTAGGCGAACTCGAACCCGCATCCTGCCTTCCTCTCAAACGCCTCCCGGATCAGCTCCCGCTCGAGGCAGATTTGCGGCAGGCCGACCCCCACCACGATCGCGCCGATCAACCGCTCCCCGCGCAGGTCGATGCCTTCCCCAAAGATGCCCCCCATGACCGCGAACCCGACCAGGGGGGCCGGGTTGTCGCCCGCGAACGCCGCCAGGAAGCGCTCCCGCGCCTCCTCGGCCATGCCGGCGGTCTGCTCGAGAACGGGCCATTCGGGATGCCGGGCCGTGAAGACCTCGCGCACCGCCGCCAGATACCGATACGAGGGGAAATAGACCAGATAGTTTCCCGGCCGGGCCGCCACCACCCGATGGATGGTCTCGGCGACCGCCCCGAGGCTCCGGTCGCGCACCCGGAACTCCGTCCGGATGCCCGGCAGGACGAGCACGGCGAGACGCGCGGGGTCGAAGGGCGAGGTCAGGCGCAGAACGCGGTCCTCCGGGCCCCCGCCCAGCAGGCGGAAGAAGTAGCGCATCGGCAGGAGCGTCGCCGAGAAGAAGACGGTGCCGCGGGCCCGCTGAAGCGCTTCCCCCAGCAGGGCGGACGGATCGAGACAGAACAGCCGGACCCGCAGGTCGCGGCCGGCCGGTTCCCAGTAGCAGACAAAGTTCTCGTCGAAGGTCTCGGCCGCCCGCACGAACG
>CAZKPI010000680.1:0-2234 GCA_964554555.1 uncultured bacterium | reverse complement strand
AGTAGAGGTCGAGCAGGATCTCGCGGTGCGGGGAGGCCGGGTCCCCGGCCAGGCAGGGTTCGACCGCCTTCAGGAACCGGCGGCAGGCCCCGACGAACTCCTCGGGCACCGCGGCGCTGACCAGGGCCGGCCGCCCGTCCGGGCCGGCCATGGCCTTCGCCGCCCGCCGAAAGAATGGCGTGACCCGGCCGATCGCCCGCGCCGCCGCGGGATGGGCCTCCTTCACCTGCCGGCGCGCCCCGGCGAACGCCTCCCGCCGCAGTTCGGCCGAGAACATCTCGCGGGCCCGGTCGGGCAGGTTGTGCGCCTCGTCGACCAGGAAGGCATAGGGGGCGGCCGGCGGCTCGAAGAACCGCCGCAGGTAGACCCGCGGATCGAAGGCGTAGTTGTAGTCCCCGATGATCACGTCGGCCCACAGCGAGACGAACAGGGAAAACTCGAACGGGCAGACCCGAAACGTCCGCGCCGCCTCCTCGACCGCCGCCCGGTCCAGCCGGTCCCGCTGGAAGATCGCCTCCAGGGCCGGCCGCACCCGGTCGAAATGCCCCCGCGCGTGTGCGCAGGCCTCGGGCCGGCAGTCGGGCTTCGGCAGGAAGCAGATCTTCTCTTTGGCGGTCAGCGTCAGCACTTTGCACCGCAGGCCGCCTTCCGCCAGCCCCGCCAGCGTCGCCTCGGCCACCCCGCGGCCCACCGTCTTGGCGGTCAGGTAGAAGATCTTCGCCACGATGCCAGTCCCCAGGGCCTTCAGCGCGGGAAACAGGGTGGCCACTGTCTTGCCGATGCCGGTCGGCGCCTGCGCGAACAACCGCCGGCCGTCGGCCAGGGCCCGCCAGACGGCGACCGCCAGCGCCCGCTGGCCCTCGCGGTAGCGGGCGAAGGGGAAGGCCAGGCCCGCGATCGAGGCATCGCGCACCCTCTGCCAGTCACGGATGGTGCGCGCCCAGGCCAGGTAGTCCGTCACCAGGTCGTGGAAGAACCGTTCCAGGTCATCGCGGGCGAAGGTCTCCCGGAGCTCGAGCACTTCGAGCGTGTCAAGGTGCAGGTAGGTCAACTGCACACCGATGCGCTCGAGCCCGTGCTGGGCGGCCCAGATGAAGGCGTACGCCTTGGCCTGACCCCAGTGGACAGGCTCGCTCTCCCGCGTGATCGCGGCCAGCGGCCGGGTGGTCGTCTTGATCTCGTCGAGGGTGACCCCGTCGGGTTCGCGCCAGACCCCGTCGATCCGGCCGCCGATCTCGAGCGTCAGGTCCGGCGTCTGATGGAGCCAGGTCACCCGCACCTCGGCTTCGTAGGTCGCCGGCCGTCCCTTCTGGATGCGCTGGTGGCCCTTGGTGCCGGCCAGGGCCCGCCCCGGCCCCAGGAAGGTCGACCGCAGGTCGCCGCTCTGCAGAACGAATTCCACCAGGTCGCGCACCGCCACCCGGACCGGGACGGCCGGTCCGCCTGCGGACGGCTCCAATCCAGCCCCCGGCGGGGGGCGGCCTGGACTCCCGGTTTCGTTGGTCATGGGTGAACGGAGCGGGGGCCGGATGGCGGGGTCCCCTTCACTCCTTGTCCTTGCCCTTGCCCTTGTCCTTGCCCTTGTCCTCGTCCGCGTCCTTGGCCTTTTCTTCCTTGGGAATGGGCAACAGTTCCTTGACCCGGTTGACCATTTCGTCCACGGTGTCAATGGCTGTGAAGACGTCGTACATCGACTTGTACTGGGCGCGCAAAACTGCCAACGACCCGGCGTATTCGCGCTCCTTGTCGAGAAACGCCAGGAAATGGGGGAACCGGCCGGCGAAGTAGTCCTTGTAGAGACCGATGTTCGTCCGCAGTTGGAGAAGGAGCGCATTGGCCCCGGCGTCGTCCAGGCGGCGCAGAACCCCGATCTTCTGGATGTCGAGCGCCTTGCGGAAATACAGATGCTCGAGCCCGTTGGGAATCAGGTCACGGTAGGGGGGATTGACCAGGGTGAGGTAGATGCTCTCGGCGGAGCTGAGCGACATGGGAATGAACCGGATCGTCATGAACACCTTGTCCGCCGTGGCATGGATCTTTCTCAGGTATTTCTCCTGGCTGAGCAGGGAGGGTAGCGCCAGGGAGGTGGCGGAGGGCTTTTTGGGCGGGTCGGCCTCGAGAGCGGCGATCATCTCTTCGACCGGTTTGCGCACCAACAGCAGGGAGGCGATCTGCCGCACCACTTTCCGTTCGTAGAGGGAGGCGATCTTGCGCTGGAGGTCGGTGTAGCGCAG
>CAZKPI010000679.1:0-3079 GCA_964554555.1 uncultured bacterium | reverse complement strand
AGGCCGCCGCCGCGCGCCCCCTGGCGGGCCCCGGCGCCCTGCTGGCGGTGCGGACCGCCGCCCTCCTGGACGACGGCACCGTCGCCTGCCTGACCGGGGACCCGGTCACCAAGAAGACCATTTTGTACAAAGTGACGCTCTAGCACACTGTTGCACCAAATGATGGCCTGAGGCGCCCAGAAGGTTTCGGAAGGGACTTTAGTCCCTTCACCCCCGCCAGGGGCAAAGCCCCTGGACCCTTTTGCCGGTCCGCGCCGCCCGGCCGCGTTTCCCGGACGGACCGCCTGGTGCACCGTCATCGGCGGCCAGCGGGCGGTCGTCCGGCCTTCCCCGCCCGCCGGCTGGGAAACGCCGCGGCAAACCCCTGTCTTGCGCCCGGCGCCGCAAAGGAAAGCGGGACTGGCCGTCCGGTGAAACCCGGCTGGCCAGCCCCGCTGAACCCGGGGCGGTTGGAGGATCAGCCCTGGGGGGTGCCGGCGCTGAAGACGAGCGGCACGATCGAGAAGGTGCCGCGGGGGGCCGCATCAAAGTCGGCCTGGCCCAGCCACAGACTGCCATCGCCGGCCAGATCGAGGAACCGGTTCATGCCGTCGGGCACCGGAATCTCCTGGGTGGCCACGACCTCGCCGGTCAGGCGGAAGCGCACGAGCTGAAGGGTGCTGGGGGGCAACCCCTCCTTGGCGAAGGTCACCAGCACCTCGTTCGCGGGCGTGACGGCCCACAGCTGAGGCAGGGCGGGCAGGGCCATCTGCAGGGGCTTGTCGCCGAGAGGCTTCCCGGCCGGGTCGAAACTGGCGAGGCTCCCCTTGCCGGCCGCCTCGTCCCAGGTCAGCAGGTGCAGGTGTTCGGCGGCGTCGAGGCAGAACCCGCCGCCCGCCCAGGGCAGGTCGCGCAGGAGCTTGCCGTCGGGCCCGAAGACAAACACCTTTCTGTGGCCCTGGTCGCCGACGTAGAGGTTCCCCGAGGGGCCGGCCTCCAGGCGCAGGACGTCGAGAAAGGCCGGAGTGCGGGTGATGGTGCGCACCACCTTGCCCTCGAGGGAGACCAGGGTCACCTCCTGGGTGTGACGGTTGACGGTCCAGATCCCGGTGGGGGCCCCCTTGGCGTCGCGGGCGATGGCGAGATCGCCGAGCATGGCGGGGGTTCCCTTCGGCACCACCTGCAGGGTGGCGGTC
Organism: uncultured bacterium; assembly: GCA_964554555.1. Classification (GTDB taxonomy): domain Bacteria; phylum Muiribacteriota; class Ozemobacteria; order Ozemobacterales; family Ozemobacteraceae; genus Ozemobacter. Next base: position 1,904 of record CAZKPI010000679.1, on the reverse strand, counting down.
ACCTTCCCCGCCGCATCGACCCGGAGGATGCGGCCCTGGAGGCTGTCGGCGACCCAGGTGTCAGGGCCGGCGACCCGGAAGGCCTGGGGCCCGAGCGGCAGAGGCGTGCCGACGTATCCCTCGGCGGTGGCGGCGTTGAGGAAGGCGACCTGCCCGGCCTCGCGACCGTAGGGCAGGCTGGTGGCGGCGGACAGCGCGGAGCAGGCGGCGAGGGCCGCGGCCACCGCGCACAACACGATTCGATTCATGGTTGTCTCCTTCATGGTCTCACGGGGGATGCGGCTGGCCGCGTCAGGGCACCCTGGCCCAGCCGAGGTACTTGCCGGGATATTTGGCTTCCATCTGACTGAGTGTGATCTCATGGATGCCGTCATAGTGGGTCCAGCCGGTGGTGATGATGATCGGGTCACCGCTGGGGGTCTTCCGGCCGGTGGCGATGAAGATGTGCCCCCATTCGTTCGAGCTGGTGGTGTCCTGGAACAGCGGGGCGCCGGCGGGCGGGTCGCGGTCATTGACGATCTTGCCGGCGGCCTGGCAGTTGCGATAGGCCAGGATGGCGCTGTAGGCCTGGAGTTCGGGCACCTTGCGGCCCCACGCGGTGGACACGAAGGCGAGACACCAGTTGTTCCAGGTGGCGCCCGAATCGCGGGTGGTCTTGCCCACGTTGCGGTTGTAGCCCTTCTGGGTGCCGCCGGGAAGCTGGTCGAGGGCCCAGTTCACGGCTCCGGCGGCGGTCCCGTCGCCCATCGCCGCGCCGACCGTATCACCGGTCGGTTTGGGGCCCGGGGGAACCGGTTCGTTGGAAGCAGGAGGCGTCGCGGCCGGGGGTTCCTGGCCGCCGGACGGCGGGGTCGCCGTTGATCCCGGCGGCGGCGGGGTGACCGGCTCCTGGGTCGCCTTCCGGCCGGGAACCGACACGTAGTTGCGGTGGACGTAGGCGATGCCGCCTTCCCAGGCGATCTTGTAGAACTCGCCCTCCTGACCGACGACGGTGATCTTCGCCCCGTCGCGCAGGCCGCCGATCACCTTGCCCCAGACCCCCGCCCGCACCCGCAGGGAGGGGTTGACTTCGACCGTCCCCTCGACGGGTTCGGCAAAATCCCCGTCGCCTTCACCCCCGGCGGTGACCGCAGGAGGGGCGGCAGGCGGGGTTTCAGCGGCCGGCTCCCCGGTCGGGGTCACCGCTCCGACGGCGGCATCGGGGTCGGGAACGTCGGTGAACTCCCGCGCCCCGGCCGTCCAGGCCGCCACCAACAGCAGGGCGGCCAGCCCTCCCAGCATCCAGGACCATCTGCGTCTTTCCACTTCGAACCTCCTCATCACCTTTGGAAACCCGCCGCCGCATTGGCGGGGTGGGCCTCCGCGAAATAGAACCGCTTACAGCGGATGGACTCCTTGTACAGCGGGGGAACGCTGACTTCGGCCTCCACCAGGATACCGCATTCCCCAAGCGGACGCGAGAACGACAGGTTTTGAACCCGGAACCCGCGGCAGAACGGGTGCGCCTCGCCCCCGGCGACCACCCGGTCGACTCCCAGGCCGTTGGCCGACACCGTATACTCGACCAGCTGGTCGACCACACGACTGCCGTCCCAGCCTGTCGTGGTCAGCCGCAAACGGCCCTGGTCGATCTGGAACCCGTGACTGCGGCGGATGTCAAAGGCCAGGTTCTCCAGCAGGAGACCGACCGCCTGGGTCAGGGAAAGCGTCGAGGTTGACTTGCGGAACGACTGGAGGCCGCTCGTCAACAGCCGCGACCCGGCGAACACCACCGTCGCCCCGATCAGTACCGCGACCATCAGCTCGACCATGGTCAGGCCCTGGCGCCGGCGCGGGGAGCGGGGGAAGCGGGGGGGCTGTCCCCGCGAGGCCGGCGGCCGGCGCGGCCGGCGCAACGGACGATC
>CAZKPI010000678.1:2843-3093 GCA_964554555.1 uncultured bacterium | reverse complement strand
CTTATACAGCGGCGGCTGCGCGATATAGAGGTGCCCCGCCTCGATCAGCTCGGGATACGGCTTCACCGCGATCATCACCGCCTACCTGGCCCGCCTCCACCCGGCGGCCGTCATCTTCAGTTCGCTGTTCTTCGGCGGCCTGCTCGTCGGCGGCGACGTCATCCAGACCTCGCTCGGCCTGCCCTTCGCCACCGTCCACATGTTCAACGGCATGATCCTGTTCGCCCTGCTGGTCGGGGATTTCCTCCTC
>CAZKPI010000678.1:0-2811 GCA_964554555.1 uncultured bacterium | reverse complement strand
CCGCGGACACGCCCGCCGCGCCCGCCCCCGCCGGGGAGACCGTCTGATGCCTGACCTCGACACCACCCTGGTCCTGTCTGTTCTCCAGCGCAGTCTGGTCGCCGGCACCCCCCTCCTGCTGGGCACCCTGGGCGAGATCTGCACCCAGCGGGCCGGCGTCATGAACCTGGGCATCGAAGGCATGATGGCGGTGGGAGCCGTCACCGGCTTCGCCGTGGCCTTCCAGGCGCAGAACCCCTGGCTCGGCCTCCTGGCCGCCATGGCCGCCGGCGCCCTGCTGGCCCTTCTGCACGCCTTCGTCAGCATCACCCTGCGGGCCAACCAGGTGGTGTCGGGACTCGCCCTCACCTCACTCGGACTCGGCCTCAGCATGCTGATCGGCAAGGGGTTCATCGGCCAGCCCCTGGCCGCGCGGTTCGAGCCCCTGCCACTGCCCGGTCTGGCTGACCTGCCGGGGCTGGGGCCCCTGCTCTTCCAGCGCGACCCTTTGTTTTACCTGGCTGTCCTGCTCGGCCTGGTCCTGTGGGGGCTCCTCTTCCACACCCGGTGGGGCGTCGCCCTGCGGTCCGTCGGCGAAAACCCTCTGGCCGCCGAAACCCTCGGCGTCGACGTCGCCCTGGTCCGCTACCTCGCCACCACGTTCGGCGGCATGCTGGCCGGGATGGGCGGGGCCTACCTGTCGCTCGCCTACAGCCCCTCCTGGATCGAAGGCATGACCGCCGGCCGCGGCTGGATCGTCGTCGCCCTCACCATCTTCTCCCTCTGGAACCCCCTGCGGGCCTTCCTGGGCGCGTTCCTGTTCGGCGGCATCGACGTCGCGCAGTTCACCCTGCAGACCTACGGCATCTCCCCCCAACTCCTCAAAACCCTGCCCTACCTGGCCACCCTCGGCGCCCTGTGGTTCAGCTCCTCCCTGACCGCCCGCCGCCGTGTCTGCGCCCCCGCCGCCCTCGGCCTCCCCTACGACAAAGGCACCCGCTGACCGTCATTCCACCAGGCGGCCCCGGTCCTCCCCCAGCCCCGCTCAGCCGGCCCGGGCCAGCACGGCCATCGTGCAGGCCCGCGCGACCACCTCCATGCCGAGGCTCCGGGCCTTCTCCTCGGAAGGAGGGTGCTCGGCGCCGGGCTGGAACCAGACCCGCCGGATCCCCAGGGCATGCGCCTCCTCGATGATCGGCGGGATCCGCTCCCCGGCCACGAACAGGTCGACCAGGTCGATCCCCCCCGCCATCCGGTGGGCCTCGGTCAGGGTCTTCGCCGCCTTCAGGCCGGCGATCTCCCCGGCGGCGGGATGCACCGGCACCACCCGGTACCCGTGGTCGCGCAGGAACACCCCGACCTCGTGGCTGGGCCGGTCGCGATTCGGCGACATCCCGACCACCGCGATGGTCTTGACCGCCCGCAGGATTCCCACCTGCCGGTCGAACTCCGCCGGCGGCGTCAACGGACACTGCTCGTTTCCCATCTCTGCACCTCCATGAAATGTTCAGCCTCGGTCAAAGATGATTTCCCCGGCGCCCCGGCGGCACGGCCAGACGGCCCCGGCCAGGGGAACGGGTTCCCCAGACAGCCGCTGAGCGGGGAACACCACCGATGCCAATCGCTCCCCTCAGCGGTGACCGGCGGTGACCGGCAGTGACCGGCGGCAGTCGCCTTTCCCATCCGATGCCTCCGACAACCCGCGGCCGGGAACTAGAAGATCCGGTCATAGCGATTGTACCCCAGGGGCGAGGAACTGGTCACCGGTTTCAGCACCAGCACCGTGCGGGCGGGGACGGTCACCTCGAGACAGCCGGAAAACACGGTCGCCTGCAGATCCGACAACTGGTCGCGCAGTGGCGTCACATCCATCATCTTGCTGTCGCGCACCTGGATGAACTCCCTGACGGCGCGCGGGCCAGGGTTGGCCACGACGACGACGGTTTCGGCCGCGACGTTGGTGCGGCGCAGGAAGGCGAACGTCTTCGCCGCCAGCAGTTTGCGGAACTCGCCATAGCGCAGGGCGGGCTCCCGTTGCCGCAGGGCGATCAGGTCGCGATGGAACCGCAGAAGGGGCGGGTCTGCGGCAACGAGGTCCCAGCGCATCGGGGCCCGCATTTCCGGATCGCGGCCGCCGGTCATGCCAAGTTCGCTCCCATAGTACAAGCAAACCGAGCCGGGCAGGGTGAACTGCAGGACCCGCCCCATCCTCTGCCGCCATTCGTCGGGGAGCATGGTGGCCAGCCGCGGCGTGTCGTGGTTGTCGAGCACCAGCCAGGCCTTCAGCAGGTGGTCCAGACCGGCGTCCTGCACCATGGTCTCCCACATGTCGGCGGCGAGGCGCGGGTCCAGCTTCCCTTCCAGCATCTCCAGAAGGATTTTGCGGCCGTGCATGTTCATGACCGCATCCACCGCCGGGTGCCATTCCTCGGGGTAGTTCCAGATCTCGCCGATCACCACCGACCCCGGCCGCGCCCGGTGGGCCGCCTGGGTCAGGTCGGCCAGGAACCGGAAGCCGAGGTCGAAGGCCACGTCAAGCCGCCAGCCGTCGATCCCCTCGCGGCGCAGGTAGCTCTGCACCACCGAATCCTCGCGCCGGTACAGGTAGTCCTGCACCTCGGGGTTCTCCAGCCGCAGTTCCGGCAGGTTCGGCACGTCAAGCCAGCCCACGTATCCCCGGCCGTTGCCCGGGGCCATCTGGAAGAAGCCCCGCCACCGGCTGTGCGGGTTCTGCAGGGCATCCTGGAACAGGGGGCTCTGCCGGCCCATGTGGTTGAACACCCCGTCGAGCACCAGCCGCATCCCCCGCCGGTGCAGGTCCGCGGCCAGCCG
>CAZKPI010000677.1:0-3106 GCA_964554555.1 uncultured bacterium | reverse complement strand
CTCACCGCCCGGCGCGTCGGGGCGGCCCTGCTGGTGGCCGCCGCCGTCGGTCTGGGCCCGGCTCCGGCGCGCCCCCTCGCCGCGCAGACAGCCTTCCCCAGCATCGCCGCCCCCGAGACCTCCGTGCGCGACATCCTGACCGGGCCGCAGAACCGGCCCCGGGCTGACACCTACTACCTGCTCGCCCTCGCCGCGGCGCGCAAGAACCAGTATGGCGAAGCCCTCCGCCAGGTCGCGACCGGCCTCCGCCTCGAACCCGGCCACCTCCGCCTGCTCGGCCTGCGCGCCGCCATCTGGGCCCGGCAGGGCCGCACCCAGGAGGCCATCGCCGAGTTCCGCCGGCTGGTGCGGCTGTTCCCCGACGACGACTACGCCCGGCAGTCCCTGCAGGAACTCGAACGTCCCCTGCGCCCCCGGTTCGCCCCGGTGACTTCGGCCTTGCCCGCCCCGCCCCGGCGCGACAGCCCGGTGGCGCCCGTCAGCACCGCGGCCCCCGCCTCCCCGACCCGCATCCTGGAATCCGGGTATTTCGAGGAAATGAAGCAGAAACAGCGCTGTTACTTCCAGATGGCGGCCATCCGGCGGGCCCAGGCCGCCCTCGCCGCGGCCGACCCCGCGAAGAAGGATTCCTTCGACCTGAAGGCCCTGGTCGATGGCGGCCACCTCAGCGCCCCGCCCGTCTGCCCCGGCGGCGGCACCTATACCTGGAGCGGCGCCCCCGTCTGCTCGAAGCACGGCGATTTCGCCACCGTCGAGGCCGAGGTCAACACGGTCTTCAATGACTTCAACCGCGGCATGCAGGCCAAGATCGGCCGCAACTACGGGGCCGCCCTCGAGGCCTTCAACCAGGTCTGCGTGGTCTATCCGCAGTGGTCGGAAGCCCACTACCAGCGCGGCGAGACCCTGTTCCGGCTCGGCGAGGACCGGGGGGCCATCGAAGGGATCCGGCGCGCCCTCCAGTGCGACCCCGGCAATCTCGACGCCAAACTGCTGTTGGCCAACCTCCAGTTCAAGGTGGGGTACAAGGAGGCCGCCCTGCAGCTGCTCGACGAGGTGGCCACCGAACAGGCCGGCACCGTCTACGGCCTGGCGGCTCGCAGTCTCGCCAGGTCCATCCGCAGTGGACGCAACTACTACCAGGTCTTCCCCCCCAACTGAGCGGCCGATGAAACGCCCCGTCCACCGCCTCGGCATCCTGTGCCACCCCAACCGCCCCTCCGTGCCGCCCCTTCTGCGCCGCATCGTCCGCTGGGCGGGGACCAACGGCCTTGACCTGCGGCTCGACCGCGACATGGCGGCCTCGGTCGGCCGCCCCGAACTGGGCGTCCCGCGCTCCGCGATGGGCGAGCAGGTCGACCTCATCGTGGTGCTCGGCGGGGACGGGTCGATCCTCGAGTGCGTGCGCCAGTTCGCCGCTGAAGGCGTGCCCGTCGCCGGCATCAACCTCGGCCACCTGGGGTTTCTGACCCTCGGCGACGCCGCCACGGCCCTCTCCATCCTGGAGAGGCTCCGCGCCGGCCGGTTCCGCATCGAAAACCGGATGATGCTGCAGGCGGTGGTGCGGCGCCGCGGCAAGCCGGTGTTCCGCGGCATCGCCCTCAACGACGCGGTCGTCACCAAGGGCCCCATCCTCCGCGTCATCGACCTGCACCTGTCCATCTCGGGAACCGCGATCGCCACCTACCACGGCGACGGGGTCATTTTCTCGACCCCCACCGGCTCGACCGCCTATTCCCTGTCGGCCGGCGGGCCCATCGTCCCGCCGTGGGTCAACGCCCTCATCGTCACCCCGCTCAATTCCCACACCCTGGCCACCCGCCCGGTCATCACCTCCGACCAGGAGATCATCCTGGCCGACCTGTCCTGCACCCATTCGGAGGTCAACCTGGTTCTCGACGGCCAGCAGGGCTTCCAACTGCTCGACGGCGACGGGATCGAGATCTCCCGGGCCCAGGAGATCGGCCGGATCGTCGTCTTCCGCCCCCATACCTTCTTCCAGGTCCTGCGCAAGAAGATGAAATGGGGAAAGTGACCACCCACCCCCCGCCAAGGAGGCACCCATGAAGATCACCTGGCACGTGGACAAGATGAAATGCGACGGCTGTGTGGAAGCCATCGCCCAGGCGTTACTCCTCGTTGACGGCCTCGCCGACGTCACCGTCGACCTCGCCTCGAAGACGGTGGCCTTCACGGCCGACACCCAGCTGACTGTCGATGCGGCCCGCAAAGCCCTGCAGGGGGCGGGGTTTCCCGTCCGGGGGGACTGAACCCACCCCCATTTTCCCTGATCCCCGCCCCGCTTCGCGGGGTTTTTCCCCCCACCTGCCTTCGGAGGAATCCCTGATGCGACGCTACGTCCTGCCCCATGTTCTGCCGCGTTTCCGGCACCCGCTCTCGAGGCCCATCCGGCCGTGCGACGGCCCAACCGTCATCAGAAACCCTCGTCGGTCAGGTCGGGCGGCGGACCGCCGCCCGGCGAGGCATGATCCGGCCATGCTCCGGCGCCGGCCGCGGCAACCGGGGGGAAGCCTCGCCGACAGCAGGCCGGTCGGCCTGGCCGTCTTCCCGCCCGTCTGGCTGGCCGGCCTGCTGGCCATCCTGCTCTTCGTCCTGGCCGGCCCGGCGGTTCCGGCCGCTACCGGCGGCTGGCTGACCGGCCCCGAAGCGCCCGGACCATTCTCCTTCTCTCTCGGCCCGGCCGTGGAGACGGAGCCCGGCCGCCTTGTGGGGACCCTCACCATCACGGTGGCACCCGATCACCACCTGTACCGGGAACGGACGAGACTCCGGGCGACAAACGGCTCACTCACCGCGGCCTGGCCGCCGGCCAAGGCCAAGATCGACCCCTTCGAGAACAAGCCGGTCGAGGTCTTCGACGCCGGAGAGCACCAAGTCGGTTTCGGCCTGACGGGTTGGTCGCCGGATGCGCCCGTGACCCTCACCCTCGATTGGCACGGCTGTTCCTCGCAGACCTGTTTCATGCCGGAGACCAAGGTCATCCCGGTCGATCTGCCCAAGCCTGCCGCCGGCCTCACCCCGACCCCCGACGCCCCGGGCGCGACTGCCCCACCGCCGGGCGCCGGGCCGGGAGACGCGGGCGCCGCCC
>CAZKPI010000676.1:0-3110 GCA_964554555.1 uncultured bacterium | reverse complement strand
GAGGTGGGTCAGCGACCGCTGGGGGGGTGGGTCAGTCCCCGACCGCTGCTAGCACAACTGGGGAGAATTGCCGACCAGACGCCGGGGCGGATTTCACGACCACCCCGCCCGCGCGGGGGCCCTCCCGCCCAACCCGGCGAAGAACCACTCCTGGCTCAACCCGAAGAATTCTGCCGGGCTGGACAGCCCCTGGGCCATCGCGGAGACACGGACACCGGTTGGCCGCGAGCGGGGGATCAGCGAGATTCGGCTATTTCAGGCGGGTACAGCCGGGGCCGTGGATGGTGCTGAAGCCGGCTCCCACGCGCTGGACCTCGATATGCACGGGCAGGCGGGCCTCGAGGCCCTTGACGTGGGAGATCACCCCGATCAGCTTCCCCTGCTGGTGGAGCGAGCACAGGACGGCGATCGCGGTCTCGAGCGCTTCCGGGTCGAGGGCGCCGAACCCCTCGTCGATGAACAGGGTGTCGACCCGGTATTTCCGGCCCACCATGCTGGCCAGGCCCAGGGCCAGCGCCAGGCTGGCGAGGAACTTCTCGCCGCCCGACAGGTTGCGGGCGGAGGCGCGCAGATTGGCGATGTAATGGTCGATGACCTGGAGCTCCAACCCGTCGTTGGCCAGGGAATACCGGTCGGTGAGCTTCCTCAGCTGGACGTTGGCCTGGTCGACGAGCCGGGCGAAGGTCAGGCCCTGGGCGAACTTCTGGAACTTCGCCCCCTCGGAATGGCCGATCAGCTTGTCGAGCAGACTCCAGGGGTATCCCTCCTTCTCGGCCTGCAGGATCCGTTCCTGCAGTTCCTGGTTCTTCTGGCGGTCGGCCCGGAACCGGGTCAGGATCTGCAGTTCGGCCTCCCAGGCCCGCCGGCGCCCCGCGCCGGCCTCGGCCAGCCGGGCCTCCTCCTGAGCCAGTTCCTCGCGGGACCGGGTCGTGGGTCGGACCGCCTCCATCTCCTGGATCTGCCGGTCCAGCATGGCAATCCCGGCGGCCAGCTGGGTGGCCCGCGTGTCGAAGCCCTTCTCCAGGTCGGCCAGACGCTGGAATTCCGGCCCGGCGAGGAGCGCCTCCTGCAGGGCGGCCTCCCCGGCGAATCCCGCCGCCGCGATGGCCGCGGCCAGCGTGCCGCCGGCCTCCTCCAGCTTTCTCTCCAGCTCGGCCGCCGTTTCGGACAGCGTCTTGATCGTTGACTGCAGTCCCTTCTCACCCACCTCGGCCTCATGAACCGCGGCACGGGCGGTGCTTTCCTGCTTCCGGAGGCCGGCAAGGGCCTCCTCCAGGCCCTTTTCCTCGGCGTCCGGATCCCGGTCGCCGAACGGGGCGGCCCGCTCGGCCCGGGCCGCCGCGAGAGCCGCCTGGGCCTGCCCGACCTTCCCCTTCTGTTCCTCGAGTTGGCTGGCGAGTCCTTCCCGCTTCGCCGCGCCCACCTCGAGTTCCCCCCGGGCTTTCCGTTCCTTTTCGCTGGTTTCCTCGAGTTCCTTTTGCCGCTTCTGCCAGGCCGCCCGCCTCTGCCGCAGGATCTCCAAGGTCTCGGCTCCGTAGTCGGAGAGCCCGTAGGTCAGAACCTCCCCGACAAGCCGGGACTGCAGTTCCCCGTTCTGGACGGCCAGGGCGGCCTGGTGCTGTGCCGCCGTCTGCTCCAGGGCCCGGGCCTGGCTCAGCCTGCCCTGGGCCGCCGTGAGCGCGTTCCGGCAGGCCTGAAGGGCGGTCCTGGCCTCCTGGACTTCGCCGTCGACGGCTTCGAGAGCCGCTTTGGCTTTCTGGAAGGCCGTCAACCGCTCCTGGACCTGGTCGGCGGCCTGGGCGGCCGCCCGGGCCAGCGCGGCCAGCTTCTGTTCCTCCTCCGGCCCGGGGCAGTCCGGGAACAGCCGCGTGACCTTCTCCCATTTCCGGGTCAGGGTGGTGCGGCTCCGGGCCTGGGCGGCGAGCGACCGCTCGTCTGCCGCCTGCTCGGATTTGAGGCGGCTGAGGGCGTCGCGGGCCTTCGTCAGGGCCGCCTCGGTCTTCTTCAGCGACGCCTTCTCTTTTTTGAGGCGCGCCTCGAGGGAACCGGGGTCGGCCAGGGTCAGGCCCTTCCCCGCCACGAACGGGTGTTCGAGCGAGCCGCACAGGGGACAGGGCTTCCCCTCCTCGAGGCGGAGGCGCCACTCCTCGAGGCCCTTGATGTCCCTGGAGAGCGTCATGTCCTCGGTGAGCGCGTCGATCCGTTCCTCGACCTGCGCGCGCTGTGCCTCCAATTGTTCGAGAGCCTTCCCGGCCGCCTCGATCTCGCCAGCTCGGCGCTCGACCTGGGTCCTGGCCTGCCGCTCCTCGGCCGCCAGGTCACGCAGACCCGCGCCCGTCTCGACCAGGTCCTCGGCGGCCGCCCTCTGCTTCTCGGTCGTGACCAGGGCTTTCTGCAGGTCAGCCAGGGTGACGCCCGGGAAGGTCATCTCCAGGGAAGCCTGCGCCCCTTCGCGTTCCGCTTCCTTCGCCTGAAGCTTCTTCCCGGCCTTCTGGAAGGCCCTGTCGGCGGCGGCCTGCGCCTTGTCCGCCTCGAGAACGGCCTGCCGATGGGCGGCCGCCTGCTTTGCCGCCTCCTGCTCCTTGGCGAGACCCGCCTGGAGATGGCTGTCGAGATCCCCGAGCCGCTTGAGATCGGCGCCAAGATTCCCGTCCAGGGGCGTCTTCGCCATCTCCTGCGCGATCGCTTCCCGGCGGGCCTCGAGCCGGGCGATCTCCCGGGTCAGGGCGGCCAGGGCCTTCTCCAGCTCCGCGGCCTGGGCGGCCAGGGCGTCGCGGGCCTGGACCGCCGCGGCCGCCTGCCCGGCCAGCCCCTGGATCTGCTGGTCCTTGCCGCGCGCTTCCTTGATCAAACGGCGTTCGCCCTCTGCCTTCCCCTGGAAAGCCGCCAGGGCCTCCCCGGCCGCGACCAGCCCGGCGCGGGCGGCAGTCACCCGGGCCTGCGCCTGGGGAAGCTGGTCCCGGGCGGCCTGCAGGCGGGCTTCGGTCTCCCGACGCTGAGCGGCGAGGCCGTCGCGCTGGGTCAGGGCCTGATAGGCGAGGCGGCCGAGGCCGGGGGCGTCCTCCTCGCCGAAACAGCTGATGCGGTTCAGGTGGCAGGCATTGCCGACG
>CAZKPI010000675.1:161-3123 GCA_964554555.1 uncultured bacterium | reverse complement strand
GCTCCCCCTTGGCATCCAGATGGATCCGGCGGGACAGGACGAGCCACAACAGGCTCTCCGGCAGGGAATGGCCGCGCCAGGCGGCAATGCCGGCAACGATGCCGATAGCCGCCAGATCGACGGCGGGCGACCCCAGCAGGTCACCACCCCAGGGAATCTCATACAGCCGCACCCACCCCGCGGTCATCGCCAGCAGAACCAGGTTCCAGACGCCGCGCAGGAGCCGGGACGGCCCCCCTTCCTCCCCGACCGTCGGCGGACGGGCAGGACCGCCGCCGGGAAAAGCGGGCGAGGAAGCAGACCCGCCGGGAATGACCCCCTCGGGGGCGGCCGGCGGGACCGCCGCCGCGCCCTCCGGTCCTGCCGCGGAAGTGTCCATACGGCCAGTACAATACCACGGGCCTGCCGGACACGCATCCCAAGACCCGGGGCCGATGCCGGTCCGGCCGGTCGGCGACCAGCCGCGTCGGGATTCCGCCGCTGGAGGTCTCGCCTGCGGCGTCACGGGGGGAAACCCTTGCCGGATCCTGCCGCAGGATCGCCCGAACCTTCTCGACCCCGCCTCCCGCCTGCCGCAGACGTCTTTGTCCATCCGCGGCTCCCTTCGGCCAGTCGATCGCCGGGTCAGGGCACACGCCAACCTTGGAACCGCGGTCAGAGCGGGAGGAGCTCCGCTCCTCCCGACCACCTTGCCAGGGGCCAAAGGCCCCTGGACCCCTGTTGTCTGCCCGCCGAACGCTCCGCGCTCGGCAGGGCGCCCGCCCGCTTCGCGGACCCTCCCGGCCGAGCGCCTCTTCAGCCAAGGCAGGGGTCAGGGGTGCGTTTGCCCTGTCAGCCGGGGCGGGCGGCGGCCTTCATGTATAATGGACCGGGCCGGCCAGGGGCCGGCCACTTCGATCGCCGTCGGGAGCGGAACGACATGCGGGTCCTGCTGGTCAACCCTCCGTGGGAGAAACCCGGGCACTACTACGTGCGGGCGGGGTCCCGCTGGCCGCATTTCGAGCGGGCCGGCACCCGCTACATGCCCTTCCCCTTTTTCATGGGCTACGCCGCCGCCCTGCTGGAGCAAAACGGGTTCACCCCGGCGGTCATCGACGCCTGCGCCGAGCGGCTGACGGCCGCCGCCTTCCTGGCCCGGGTCGAGGGCGCCCGCCCCGACCTGGTCCTGATGGAGACCTCCACCCCGTCGTTCGCCAACGACCGGGAGATGCTCCGGCAGATGCGGCCCCGCGTTCCCGCCGCCTGCCGGTTCGCCGTGGCAGGCGCCTGGCAGGATCCCGACGGACGCGGCTACCTGTCGCTGGCGCCCGAGGCCGACTTCTTCCTGCCCGGCGAGTATGAAGAGACCCTCCTGGAACTGGCTCAGGCCCTGACCGAAGGCCGGCCCCTCCGGGCCATCCCCTCCCTGGAGTTCCGGGACGGCGGCGCGGTCGTGAACACTCCGGCCCGCCCCCTCCGCGCCGACCTCGACACGCTTCCCCACCCGGCCCGCCACCTCTTCGACATGCGCCGCTACGAAGACCTGTCGGGCTGTCTGCCATCGCCGTCCCTGCAGTTGTGGGGGTCACGGGGATGCCCCTACGGCTGTGTGTTCTGTGTCTGGCCGCAGATCATGTACCGCAGTCGCACGTACCGCGCCCGTCAGCCGGAGCGGATCGTCGATGAGATCGTGGCCGAGCGGGCCCGGTTCCCCTACCGGTCGTTCTACTTCGACGACGACACCTTCAACATCGGCAAGGAACGCATGCTCGCCCTGGCCGCCGAACTGCGGCGGCGGCAGGTCGGCCTGCCGTGGGGCATGATGGCCCGCGCCGACACCTCCGACGAGGAGACCCTGGCGCGCCTCCGGGAGGCCGGTCTCGAGGCCGCCAAGTTCGGCCTGGAATCGGCCGACCAGGCGCTGGTCGACGCCGCGCGCAAGTCGCTCGACCTCACCGCGGCCTTCCGTCACATCCGGTTCGCCCGCTCGCTCGGCATCAAGGTGCACCTGACCTTCACCTTCGGCCTGCCCGGCGAGACGAAGGAGACCATCAAAAAGACCGTCGACACCGCGCTCGAACTCGACCCCGTCTCGGTGCAGTTCTCGATCCTGACGCCGTTCCCCGGCTGTGACCTGTTCCGGACCCTGCGGCGCGAGGACCGCCTGACCTCGCTCGACTTCACCCGCTACGACGGCTACACCTCGGCCGTCTTCCGCAGTGACACCCTGCCGGCCGCCACCCTCGAAAAGGCCTGCGCCTATGCCGAGCGCCGCTGGCGGCGCCACCAGCTCCGCCGCCTGGTGTTCGGCGGGCCGGCCGGGCTGTGGCAGAAGGCCCTCGCCAACCCCGGAAAGGCCGTCGACGTCCTGCTCGGCCTGCTCCACCTGCGCTGACCGGGCGAGGGGGAACCCGCACGCCCCAGGCGGGGCCGACCGCCCGGGGAAAGCCCCCAACCAGAACCCTCCGGCAAAAACGATGGCGGCCCCGCCTGGCGACGGGCTGGCCGCCACCCCCTTCAGAAGTGGCGCAGATCCAGGGTTCAGCCCAATCCCGAGAAGGTCTCCCGGCGACGGGCCCACGCCCCCACCGACGCGTCCCGCCAGCCGAACAGGCTCTCGCGCAGGATCACCGACAGCCGGCCGACGAGCGGGGCCTCCACCAGCACCATGCCGTCATACAGGTTCATCGCCGCGACGACCACCCGGCCGCCGTCCCCCTCGGTGACCGCCGACGGGCCCACCTTCCCGGCGTCGACACCGGGCGCTGGGAAGAAACGCCGAACTTAGCGCGTCTTCACCTGATCCATTTGTCGATGGCGGCGAGGTGGGCGGGCAGGTCCTCGACCTCGTCCTGCCGCAGGGTGCCCAGGTTCCGGGACATCCGCTCGGCCTTCTCGGGAGTGGCCTCCTTCCCCGACACCTGCAACCGGTGCAGGAGGTCCCGCGCATACTCCGCGGAATGGATCCCGGGAATGCCGACCG
>CAZKPI010000675.1:0-151 GCA_964554555.1 uncultured bacterium | reverse complement strand
AGGGGCGAGACGAAGATCATGCCGTCGAACACGTCCTGGTAGGCGAACGTGTGCGGGAAGAACGGGAACAGGTCGAACCCGTCGCGCCCGAACGGGCTGCCGGCGAAGGGGAACCCGATCTCGGGGTTGCCGGCCAACCGGAAGGCCGCAT
>CAZKPI010000674.1:0-3138 GCA_964554555.1 uncultured bacterium | reverse complement strand
CGACCCGCGCTCCGGCGTTGTCCGTCGCCACCACACCGATGAAAGCGGCCTGCAGAAGGCGGTCCGCGCAGCGGTCAAAGCCGTCGGCATCCCCAAGCGTGTCAGCCCACACACCTTCCGCCATTCATTCGCCACCCACTTGCTGGAAAATGGCTACGACATCCGCACCGTCCAGGAACTCCTCGGCCACAGCGACGTCTCGACCACCATGATCTACACCCACGTCCTGAACCGGCCCGGGATCTCGGTCAAAAGCCCCGCGGACTTCGATTGACCGCTTTGCTCCCTGGCCAGATCCCGGCCGAATCCGCAGAAAAAGTGTGGTCCCCGGCCAGGATCGCCTGCCGAGACCGATACCACCGGATGGCCTGGTTGACTGCAGTCTTGAGCGGGTTCCGGGAAATCGCCACCTGGAACCCGCTCCGCTGGCGAGGTTATGATGGAAAAGCCCACCAGATCGACATCCGCAGGGATGTCGATCTCCCCGACCAGGTCGCTGACCACCCGCACGGCGTCGGGGGCGGGGGGCAGGGCGGTCAGGATGGCCAGGGACAGAGGCGGCAGGAACGCCTGACGGAACTGCACGAGCCGGCCGCCGGGATCGAGCCGCAAAGGGTAGACAAGCAGGAGGTTCATGACCCGGGTCCCTGCTTCCAGCAGGGACCGCCGGGGGTCAAGATCGGGCCAGAAGCGCCTTCCAGCTCGGGGGAAGGTTGCACTCGACCTCGACGCCGGCGAACGGCTTCCCCTGCCGCGCCCCGGCCTTCCAGGCCCAGGCGGCCATCTCGGCCAGCCCCCGCTCGAGAGGAACCGGCGCCCCGGTCTCGGGGAACACCTCCCGCACCCGCGCGTGCGCGGCATAGGCGTGCACCACCTCGTTGCGGGCGGGCAGGTGCGTGACCGGCACCTCCTTCCCCATGGCGCGCATCACCGCCCGCGCCAGGTCGCCCACCGACACCGGCTGGTCGGCCCCCACGTTGAAGACCTTCCCCGCCGCCGCCGGCACCTCGATCGACCGCGCGATGACCGGCGCCACATCGTCGATGTGCGAAAACGCGCGCGTCTGCGTACCGTCGCCGAAGATGGTCAGCGGCTTCCCCTGCATGATCTGGTTCATGAAAATGCCGATCACGTTGCGGTAGGGGTCGCCCAGGTTCTGGTTGATGCCGTAGACGTTGTGCGGCCGGAACACCACCCAGTTCAGCCCGAACATTTCGTGCGCCGCCCGCAGGTCGAGTTCGACCGCATACTTCGCAATGCCGTACGGGTCCTCAGGGGCGGGAACCAGGTCCTCGCTCATCGGCAGTTGGTTCCGCCCGTAGACCGCGATCGAACTGGTGAACACAAACGTCGCCGCCCGGTGCCGCACCGCCGCGTTGATCAGCGTCACGCTGGCCAGCAGATTGTTGCGGTAGTTGAACCCCCGGATGAAGTGCGACAGCCCCTCGGCCGCATAGGCCGCCAGATGGAAGACGTGCCGGAACCGGTGCCGCTCGAACAGCCCCTCGATCAGCCCGGCGTCGCCCGCGTCGCCGGCCACGAACTCAGCCCCCGCCGGGACGTTCTCCACGAAGCCCCCCGACAGGTCGTCGACCACCACGACCCCATACCCCCGCTCCACCAGGTGCCGCGCCACGTGCGAGCCGATGAAACCCGCCCCGCCCGTCACCAGAACCGCTTCCTTGGCCATGGCTGTCTCCCCCCCCGGTCCTCAGCTCGGGCAGAACTGCTCGAAACAGTCCTGCACCAGCGCGATGCGCCGCACGACCCGGTCGAGCTCGTCGTTCAGCTGGTCGTTCCCCGGCCCGAAATCCGGGTCGGCCAGGATGGCCTGCCGCCGCTTTTCGAGCACGTCGTAGAGCGCGTGCAACTGGGCGCAGAACACCGCGGCGGAGTATCCGCCGCCGGCCTTGGTCAAAGTCTTCCTGGCCATGATCATTCCTCCCCTCCGCAAAAAATCCCGACGCGGAACATTCTACCACGACCTGCCGGCCGACGCGGCCGCCAACAGCCCCTCGGGGGGGAAGAGCCCCTGCCGGACGAAAACGCGGCCCGGAACGGGGGTCCGGGCCGCGTCAGGGAAAGAGCGGGCGACTGGCTATTTCTTGGCGGGAGCCTTCTCCAGCTCGCCCGCGGAGATCTCGATGGATTTCTTGAACGCCTTCTCGGCCTCTTCCGGAGCGCCCTTCTTGCGCAGGAGGTTCCCCAGGTTCAGAAACAGCCGGGCGGCCAGCTCGGGCTGGGTGCCCTTCATCTTGTCGGCACCCTCGGTGAGCACCTTCTTGGCGTCCTCGAACCGGTCCTTCCTCATGTACAGCTCGGCCATTTCCATGTAGACCTGCCCCAGCTGTTTGCTCAGCCGGTCGACCTCCTTGGCGTCGGCCTGCTCGGACAACGCCAGGATCTTCCTCAGCTCGGCCACCGCCTCGTCGATCTTGTCCTGGCTCGCGTACAGCTCGGCGAGGTTCTTGTGCCCCTCGGCCTTGGTGCGGAGCATCTGGTTGCGTTTCTGCTGTTCGCGCATGGCCTCGAATTCCTTGGGATCCTTGCCCATCATCGGACCACGGCCGCGCATGAACGGACCCCCGGGGCCGCCGGGGCCCCCCGGTCCGCCCGGCCCGCCCGGGTGGAACCCGGGTCCGGGGGGCATGCCGGGACCGCCCTCATCCATCTCGGGGCCTTCCCCCGGCGGCGGGCCTTCCTGCGCCCAGACTGCTCCCATCGGCCACCCCAGCAACGCCGCCAACACCACCAGGACACTCACCCGCGCGATTCTTCGGACCATGACTCCTCCTTTTCGCTGTCGTCGAGAAATGTATAGTCGGATTCCTGCCTTTCCAGGAAGCTCCACTCGTGAGAGACATCGGCGGCCGGATCGGTTACGGCGATTTCGAACGTCCCGTCAAACGCGCTGACGAAAGAGGAAGAACCCAGAGCCGGATCGGTCAGACCAAACGGACCTTCCCCGGAACCCTCCGGATTCCCCGAATCCTCCACCAGGTCGGAACCTGGTTCGGCGGACAAATCGTCGGGAAGATCCCACGGCGTCAGGTCGGCGGGGTCGTCGGCAGGATCGAGAAACTGCACCTGGGCGAGCAGGGAAACGGCGGGCGCGGGCTGGTGCCCGCCCGGGGCCTG
>CAZKPI010000673.1:0-3139 GCA_964554555.1 uncultured bacterium | reverse complement strand
CCCCGGCTGTACCCCCGCCCACCTGACCCAGCTGTCGAGCCGCCACCAGGCCGTCACCGACGAGCTGGCCCGGTCCATACAGCGCTGGGAGGCTCTGCACCAGATGCTCGACGCGGGCGGCCCCGCCGCCGCCCGGGAGGACCGGCCCCGATGAGCCAGCCCGCCTACCGGCCGGACCGCGACGTCCAGGAGAAGATCCGGCAGAAGACGCAGGAGCCGCCTTTGTACAAGGTGTTCCTCCTGAACGACGACTACTCGACCATGGAGTTCGTCGTGGAGGTCCTCGAGAAGATCTTCCACAAGCCGCCCATGGAGGCCACCCAGATCATGCTGCACGTCCACCGCAACGGCAAGGGCCTGGCGGGCGTGTTCACCCGCGACATCGCCGAGACCAAGATCGAGACCGTCCACGCCCTGGCCCGCGAACGGGGCTTTCCGCTCAAGTGTTCGATGGAGAAGGAATGATCAAGAAAGATCTCGAAATCACGTTCCAGGGCGTCATCCGCGAGGCCCACCAGCGCCACCACGAGTATCTGACGGTGGAACACCTCCTCTACGCCGTGCTCCACGACAAGGACGGCCGCGACATCCTGATCAACTGCGGGGCCAACCTGTCGCGCCTGAAGGCCAACCTCGAGAAGTTCTTCGACACGCACGTCCCGCGCCTGCCCGAAGGCTCCGACCTCGACCCCCAGCCCACCCAGGGGTTCGAACGCGTCATCCAGCGCGCCCTGCTCCAGGTCCAGGCCTCCGAGAAGGGCATCGCCGACGCCGGCGACATCCTCGCCGCCATCTTCCTCGAGAAGGACTCCCACGCCGCCAGCCTGCTGGCCCGGGAGGACATCACCCGCCTCGACATCCTCAACTACGTCGCCCACGGCGTCACCAAGTATTCCAGCGACGACACCGGCGACACCGGCCAGCCGGGCGAGGGGGGAAACGACGCCCAGCCCGCGGGCGAGGCCGGCGACGAGGACCAGGAGGTCAGGGTCCGCGACCCCCTGAAGCAGTTCGCCGTCCTGCTCAACGAGAAGGCGGCGCGCGGCGAGATCGACCCGCTGGTCGGCCGCCGCCGCGAGGTCGAACGGTCGATCGTCATCCTC
This sequence comes from uncultured bacterium, assembly GCA_964554555.1. Lineage (GTDB taxonomy): Bacteria > Muiribacteriota > Ozemobacteria > Ozemobacterales > Ozemobacteraceae > Ozemobacter. The sequence continues at coordinate 2,036 of CAZKPI010000673.1, read as the reverse complement.
GCCCGCCGCCGCAAGAACAACATCGTCTTCGTCGGCGAGCCCGGCGTCGGCAAGACCGCCATCGTCGAGGGCATCGCCCTCCGCATCCACGAGGGGAAGGTGCCCCCCGTGCTCAAGGAGGCGAAGATCTACGGCCTCGACATGGGCTCCCTGCTGGCCGGCACCAAGTACCGCGGCGACTTCGAAGCCCGCCTGAAGGCCACCATCAAGGCCCTCGAAAACATCCCCGGCGTCATCCTGTTCATCGACGAGATCCACAACATCGTCGGCGCGGGCGCCGTCAGCGGAGGCTCCCTCGACGCCGCCAACCTGCTCAAGCCCCTGCTCAACGCCGGCAAGGTGCGCTGTATCGGCACCAGCACCTACGAGGAGTACAAGAACCATTTCGACCGCGACCGCGCCTTCTCGCGCCGGTTCCAGAAGATCGACCTCCACGAACCCTCCGCCGCCGAGACCGTCCGCATCCTGCGGGGCCTGCAGAAGGCCTACGAGGAGTTCCATGGCGTGAAGTTCACCAAGGGCGCCGTGCGGGCCGCCGCCGACCTCGCCGCCAAGTACGTCACCGAGAAGTTCCTCCCCGACAAGGCGATCGACCTGCTCGACGAGGCGGCCGCCCTGGTCAAACTGAGCGACAAGGTGAAAGACAAGATCGTCCGCATCCGCCACGTCGAGAAGGCCGTCTCGCGCATCACCCGCATACCCGCCCGCCGCGTCTCCGCCTCCGACACCGACCGCCTGCGCACCCTCGAGGCGGACCTCAAGAAGGTCATCTTCGGCCAGGACGAGGCCATCCACGCCCTGTGCGCCTCGATCAAGCGCAACCGCGCCGGCCTCGGCGGGGCCCAGAAGCCGATCGGCTCCTTCCTGTTCACCGGGCCCACCGGCGTCGGCAAGACCGAGGTGTCGCGCCAGCTGGCCCAGATCATGGGCATCGGCTTTTTGCGCTTCGACATGAGTGAATACATGGAGAAACACGCGGTGTCGCGCTTCATCGGCGCGCCCCCCGGCTACGTGGGGTTCGACCAGGGCGGCCAGCTCACCGACGCCATCCGGAAACAGCCGTTCTGCGTCCTTCTGCTCGACGAGATCGAGAAGGCCCACCCCGACATCTACGCCATCCTCCTGCAGGTCATGGACTACGCCACCCTCACCGACAATACCGGCAAGAAAGCTGACTTCCGCAACGTCGTCCTGGTCATGACCTCCAACGCCGGCGCCCGGGAGATGGACCGGGGCGCCATCGGGTTCGCCGGCGACCAGGCGAAGGACCTCGCCTGGAAGGGCAAGGAGGCGGTCCTCAAGACCTTCAGCCCCGAGTTCCGCAACCGCCTCGATGCCATCATCACCTTCAACCCGCTCAACGTCGAGATCATGCTCCAGGTCGTCGAGAAATACCTCAAGGAGATCAACCAGCAGATGGCGGCCCGCCAGATCGTCATCACGCTCACCCCCGCCATCCGCCGCTGGCTGGCCGACAAGGGGTTCGACCCCAGGCTCGGCGCCCGCCCCCTCGCCCGCGTCATGCAGAAAGAGATCAAGGACCCCCTCACCGAGGAGGTCCTGTTCGGCAAGCTGAAGGACGGCGGCGAGGTCGTCGTCGGCCTCGCCGATGACAAACCCTCCTTTACCTTCAAGACCTGAACCATTCCCCCGGAACGAGCGTATACTCAATGAAGGCCGGCGGGGAAACCGACCGACCTGGAAAGATCACCGCACGAGGAGGAAGCCGATGCGCCAGGCCCTGACCCCGCCCGCCGGCCGCCGCGCCTTCATCCTGCCGTTCGTGCTGGTGCTGATCACCGTGCTGACCACGCTTGGCGCCTGGTACCTGTTCTCGACCGTGCAATCGAAGAACGTCTTCTCCGTCTTCTACCGCGACGATCTGGCCCGCCTGGTGGCCGAAAGCGCCATCGCCGAGTACCGCGCCACCATCCACGACCGGATGAAGAACAACCAGGCCCTCGCCAACCTCATCGCCAACCCCGCCGGCAGTCCCCGCGGGGTTCCCTTCAGCCTGGCCGACGTCCCCTCCACCG
>CAZKPI010000672.1:0-3141 GCA_964554555.1 uncultured bacterium | reverse complement strand
GGCCCGGGGATGCTCTGCGGGGGCCCAGGCGTTGGCCAGAAAGGCCCCGACTTCGGCGGCCACCTTCTCCCAGGGGAGGTCGCGGCAGGCCCAGGTGCCCTCCGGGCAGGCGGCCCGCTGGCCGTGCAGACTGCAGGGTTTGCAGGGCAGGTCGCGCGAGAAGACTTTCGTCTGCGGTGAGGGGAGGGGGCTGAATCCCAGGCGGGGGTCGGTCTGGAGGAAGAGGCCGGCCACCGGGACCCCCACCGCCCCGGCCAGGTGCATGGGGCCGGAATCGGTGCTGACCACGCCGCGGGACAGCGCCATCACTCCGGGCAACAGGGCCAGGGGAAGGCGCCCGCGCAGGTCGCGGCCGGCGGCCGGCAGGGGCGGTTCCGGGCCGTCGCCTATCACCACCGGGCCGGGGATGACGCGCAGGAGGGCGGCCACCGCTTCGGCCGGCAGGGCTTTGCTGGGGTGGGAGGCGCCGGGATGGATCAGCACGAAGGTATGCGGGGCGAGGCCGAACTCCTCGCGCAGGAAGGCGGCGGCGGCGGCGAGGCGGGCCGCCGACAGGTCGAGCCGCCCGTCGGGGGTGTCCCCGCCGACTCCGGCGACGTCCAGGTAGCGCCGCCAGACAGGGCGGTCATCGGTGGGACGCAGGGGATAGCGGCCGCGGAGGGCCTGCCACTGTTCGTCCCAGGGACGTTTTCCGTAGCGGACCACCGGGGCGCCGACCAGGCAGGACAGGAGCCGGGAGACCGGCTTTCCCTGCAGGTCGATCACCCGGCGCGGGTTCAGCCGCCGGAGCCGCCGGGCCAGCCGCAGGGAGCCTTCCGTTTCGCCGCCCAGGTGGACGGTGGCGGGCAGGAACGGGGCCAGGGCGCCCCACCGCCGGTGGATCACCCAGTGGACCTCCACCCCGCGGGCGGCCAGAGCCCGGGCGGCCGGGATGGCCAACAGCAGGTCGCCCATGGCGGTGAAGCGCAGAAGGACCTCAACCGCCATGGGAGAGGTAGCCGGCCGCGGTCAGCGCCTCGACCGTCCGTTGGCTGGCGCCTGCCATCCGGTCGAGGACGGCCCGGGCCTGCCGGCCGGTTTCGGCCAGGTGTTCGGGGTGGGCGAGGGCGGCGGCCAGAGCGGCGCGGAGGGTCTCCGGATCGCGGACCTCGATCAGGGCGCGGGCTTGGCGCAGGGCTTCGGTTTCAGAAGGGAAGTTCCAGGTGTGGGGGCCGCTCAGAATCGGGACCCCGCAGGCGGCCGGCTCCATGAGGTTGTGTCCGCCGTGCTCGACGAGACTGCCGCCGACGAAGGCGAGCGAGGACAGGCAGTAGAGGTCGCGCAGGACCCCGAGCCCATCGACCAGCAGGATGTGGGAGGCGGGCCGGCGGTGGTCACTGAGGCGGGAGTAGTCGAGATGGCGGCGCTGCAGCAGCCGCTCGATCTCGGGCAGGCGGTCCATCTTCCGCGGGGCGATCACCACCGTGACGTTGAGCGACTTCCACAGGGGGTCGAGAGCGTCGAGGATGATCTGTTCCTCGCCGGCGTGGGTCGAACCGAAGCACCAGACGAGGCGGCCGGGGGGAATGCCGAACTTCACGCGCAGGGCGGCGGAATCGGTGTCCCTGCCTTCGATGTCGTATTTGAAACAGCCCAGGGGCGTGATGCGGGAGCGGGGGATGCCGAGCCGCCGGAACCGGCGGGCGTAGGTTTCGTCCTGGGGATAGACGAAGGCCATGCCGTCGAGGGCTTCGGCGAACAGCGGCCGGAGCAGGCGCAGGAAGCGGACAGTCCGTTCGTTGACCCGGCCGTTGATGATGCCGTAGGGGATGCCGCGGCGATGGAGGGTGGTCAGCAGGAGGGGCCAGATCTCGGTTTCGCTGATCAGCAGAAGACGGGGTTTCATCCGCGTGAGGAAGGGGCCGAGATACTCGGGAAGTTCGATGGGCAGAAGGGTGGCGTGCCCGCACAGCCCGTCACTGACCAGGCGGCGGTACCCGTCCATGGTCGTGGCCGAAGCCACCAGGCGTTCCTTGCCGACCACGGCGGCGAGCCGGCTCAAAAAGGGCCGCAGGGTGATCACCTCGCCCAGGGAGGCCCCGTGGACCCAGACCGTGCCGGAGCCGACCTCGTTCGCCGGCTCGTAGCCGCCTTTGCGGAGGTGAACCTCTTCCTTGTCGAGCCGACCCGGCGGGAACAGGTCGAGGAGTTCAACCACCCCGCGCAACAGCCACTCGTAACCGTTCAAGGAGATTTCCATGCGCCTCGGTACCAGGAACCTGCCCCGATCGGGCGACCGTATCCACTATACGGGGTGCGGTGGGTTTCTGCAATGCCGCATTTCCGCATCCGCCTCGCGTCCAGGCCGGGATGGGAAATCTTTTCCGCAGGCGGGGGTCAGGGGTATTCCCCGAAAGGTCAGGCTGTCAGCGACGGTGCCGCCCCCGGTGAGAGGGTGCCCGGCTTTCTGGTATACTGATACGGCATCAGGAGGGAACGGCATGATCATCCGGCGGCATTTCCTGGCGGTTCTCTTCGGCCTTGGCCTGGCTTTTCTGGCCGCTCTCGCGCAGGGAGGGTGCGGGAAACAGGGTTCCACCGCGCCTCCCCCGGGCTCGGGTGACCCGCTGTACGTGCTCAACGCGAAGGAGAAGACCGGGGCCGCGCTCGAGCGGTCGGGCAAGCGGTCCGAGGTCTCCATTCCCCCCGAACAGCGGTTGTTCGACGGGGATACGGTTGAGAACACCGGCCCCCGGCCCGCCACGCTGACCGATTTCAAGCGGGGCCACCGGTTCACCCTGACCCCGGCCACCCGGGTCCTGCTCAACGACGGCAAGATCACGTTGTTCAGGGGCGGCACCCGCCTGGTCTTCAAGAAGATGGACGGGGAGTTCAAGATCGTGCTTCCCGAAAGTGTTTCGCTGGGTGTCCGCGGCACGGAACTCATTTTGATCGTGGATGCCGATGGCCGGTCGGTGGTGCGCATGCTTGACGGGACGATCACCATCGAGCAGGCGGGGAAGGTCTCGACCCTCGAGACCCCGCGGGCGGCCATCATCGGCAAGGCCAGCGAACCCCTGCAGGTTTTCGCCGACCCCGCCAGCCTGCCCGCCGGCCTGCTGACCGGGCCGGACGCGGCCGCTCTCGGCCTGGGTTCGGACA
>CAZKPI010000671.1:0-3142 GCA_964554555.1 uncultured bacterium | reverse complement strand
CGGCCGTCTGGCCCCGGCCGCCGCCGCCGCGCCGGCGGGGCGAATTCGGGGCCGGAGCGGGCCGGGCGGACGCCGCTTCCCCCCCCGCCCGGATCACGGGTGGAAGGGCCCATTCCCTGGCATGTTCAATGGAAAACTTGACCAGGTCAGGATTGGAAGGGATGCCGAGCTTGGTTTTCAGGCGGCCCATGTAGGTCTCGACCGTCTTCGGACTGAGGCAGAGCTGGTGCCCGATCTCATGGGGCCGGAACCCCTGACTCAGATAGGAGAGGATCTCGCGCTCGCGTTCGGAGATGTCTTTGCCGGGAACGATGCCCGGCTCGACCGTCAGGGAGACCACGCACTTCTGCGACAGGTGCGGGCTCAGAAAAAACTCCCCCGCCTGCACGTGCCGGATCGCGGTGATCAGGCAATCCGATGCCTCCTGCTTGGAGACGTAGCCGCGGGCCCCGCTCTTCAGCGCCCGGCGAATGAATATCGCGTCCTCGTGCATCGAATAGATGATCAGGCGGGCGTCGGGAACGAGTTCGGCGACCTTCTGGATGCAGTCCAGGCCGCTCTCCCCCGCCAGGCGGACGTCGATGACCACCACGTCGGGGCTCAGGCGGCGGACCTGGGCCTTCGCCTCGGCCGAGGTGGCGGCCTCGCCGACGACGGTGATGCCGTTGCGCTCGCACAACTGCCGGATACCCAGACGCATGACGGGGTGGTCCTCGATGAGGAAAACCCGCGTGGGGGTGGTTGGTCTCCCCGCCGGGGCGCGGGTGTGGTTCTTCTGGGTCACGCTTCGCTTTCCGGGACTGCCTTTGGATCGACCAGGGCATCCACGAAAGCGCGGGACGCCGGCGACCGGGATGAAAAACCATGGAGCGGCCGGAGATATTCTGCGCCGGATTCCGGTCTCCCGTATGTCAGGAATTTCCCTGAATTTTTGTAGGCGGTTTTACCTACAAACTCCCCGGCCTCCCCCCCCGCCGCCCCGAGGTCCGATGCACCCCGGCCCTGCCGCGGCGGGCGGCGCGCCCCCCCTGTTCCGCCCGCCGGAAGGCCCTCTCCCCTCCGCTCCCGGCCCCCGCCCGGTCCGGCCTGGCGAGGGCCCGTCATCCCGACGGCCGGTGCCTCCGAGGTTCCGCCGGTCATCGGGCCGCCGCCCGGACCGCCCGCCCGGGGCAGGGGATCTCACAGCGGACCCTGGTGCCGCCGCCCGGCCGCGGTCCGATCTGGATGGTGCCCTGGAGGAACTCGGCGCGGGACCGCATGTTGCGAAGGCCCAGACCGTTCATGGCGTCCGGGTCGCCGGTGATGCCGACCCCGTTGTCGGCCAGCTCGAGCCGCAGTCGCGAACCGGCCGCCCTCAGGGAAATGCGGAAACGGGTCGCCCGCCCGTGACGCACGGCATTGGTGATCGCCTCCTGGGCGATCCGCACCAGGCACACCGCGGTCGGCGGCGGCAGTACCGGAATCTTTCCGGTGACCCTGACCCGGCAGTCCACCTGGTAATACCGGCATGAATGATGGGCCAACTGCCGCAAGGCCTCCTCCAGGGCTCCCACCCCGGTGGGGTGGATGGCCAGGCCGCGCGCCAGGCCGCGAACCAGCTCCACGGCCTGGCCGAGGATGTCGTGGATGACGGCGATGCCTTCGGCGAGAGCTGGCTCCCGCTTCCGCAGGGCGGGGCCGTCGAGGCTCTTGGCCAGGCACATGGCCCCCACCAGGCGCTGGCAGAGGTCGTCGTGCAGGTCCTGCCCGAGATGCTGGCGCTCCTGCTCCACGGCCAGCAGGGCCTCCCGCTGGGCCCGCCGACGTTCCTCGATCTCGCGCTCCAGCCGCTGGTTGGCCTCGCTCAGCTCGACGGTGCGGGCGGCCACCCGTTCCTCGAGCGTATTCAGGGAGTGCCGGAGTTCCTCCTCCACCGCCCGCTGGGCGGTAAAATCGCGGGTGACCCCGGCCACGGCGACCACCTGTCCGGCCGCGTCGCGGAGGAAACTGGTCGAGACCTCGGTCCAGACGGTTCCCCCGCCTTTCCGGTTCTGCTCGATGATGAACCGCCGGTATCCCCCCGTGCCGGGGCAGGCGGCCTCCCGCGCCAGCTCTTCGGTGAGGGCGCCGCTGACCACTTCGACCGCTTCGGGGGTCAGGGTCACCAGGGGCCCCACGCCGATGACCTCCTCAGGTGTAAAGCCCATCAGGCGGGTAACCGAGGGGGTGACGAAGGTAAACCGCATCTGCAGGTCGCAGACCCAGATCACGTCGGCCATGTTCTCGAGGATCAGCCGCAGGTTGCTTTCGCTCTCGGCCAGCGCGGCCTCCACCCGCTTCCGCCGGGAGATGTCCTGGCCGAACCCCAGGAGGGTGGGAGGCGCGCCGGGAGCTCGCCGGACCAGGGTTTCCCAGGTCAGGAACCAGCCGAAGGAGCCGTCGGGGGCCCGCCGCCGCAACTCGACGGGGATGAAGGAGGGGGGCCGCCCCTCTGCCGCCTCCCGTCTCAGCCGTTGCCTGGCCTCGTCCAGCCAGTCCAGGTCGTCGGGATGGATCAGGGTGGCGGCCTCGAGGGCCGACATCCTGCGGATCTGCGCCGCCGACTTTCCATGGAAGGCACAGCCGAAGGGATTCATCGACAGGTAGCAGTTCCGCTCGAGATCCCATTCGTAGACCAGGATGGGAAACCGCCGCAGGAAGTCCAGAAAGACCGCTTGGAAGGCCTGGTGCGGAAGGGTTTCCACGTTCCTCTCCCCAACGTTTTCCGGCATTCTACCAGGAACCGGATGCGCGGTCATCCTGACCGGAAACGGGGGAAATCGGTGAGGCGGCGAGAGGGATGGGCCTTGACGCGGCCCGTGGGAGCCCCCGCCGGTTTCCTGGGCGGGGTTGCCCGGAATGGGCTGACCGCAGGGGCGGAGATTTCCAGGCGCGGGCCGCCCTGGCCAAAGACCCCGGCAGGGAGTATCATGGTTCCCGTTGGGCCCCTGGGGATCACCGAGCTGAAACCGTCCGGATCCGCCCGGCTGAAACGGGAACGGACCGTGGCGTTCTCTGCCGCAGGCATGAGCTGGGGGAAGCAGAAGCGAGGGGGTCTCCGTATGCCGGCAGGTTTGTGGGGAAAGCGGTCCGCCTGGGTCCATGGGATCACGTTCGTCGCGGC
>CAZKPI010000670.1:0-3143 GCA_964554555.1 uncultured bacterium | reverse complement strand
ATTACAACCAGGGCCAGGGCGATCTCTACTTCCTGTCAAAGCAATTCGGCTCGTACATCAGGCCCCGCATCGTCGCGGCCAACAACCCCTACACCCCCCCGATCACCGGGTACGGCCTCTGGTGGAAATACCAGTATGACCGCGCCACCTACTACGGCATCTCACGCACCCAGTGGCTTGATCCCACGACGACGCTCACCACCTGGATCAACCGGGATGCCTTCTTCATCGGTGACTCGAAGTACAGCCAGATGGTCTACAACGTGAACTGCGGCTGTCGCGGCCAGCGGTTCGACAACTTCGTGCTCGACTACGAGGCAAGCGCCCCCCTCAACGACTTCGCCATCGTCAACATCGGCGCCCCGCCCTGGGTCACCGGCGGCCTGTTCCCCACCATCCAGGCCAACACCGGCACCACCATCTTCGAGCCCGACGCGAAGGTCACTTTCGTCGGCAACTACACCGGCCGGACCGACCTGCTGACCGCCGGCCGGGTCGGGTTCCGGTTCGTCGTGCTGAAAGACAAGTTCATCGACTCCGGCAACCCCTTCACTGAGCCATTCCTGGCCGAAGGCGGCAAGAAGGTGGTCGACTCGTTCGTGGAAACCGGTGACTACCTCCCCTCCCCGGTCTGGTCGTACACCTTCCGCCGGTCGATCCTCCCCTCGGGCACGGACGTGGCCACTTTCAACGTCTACCTCGGGATCAAGTACAACTACCAGGATTATGGCCTGCTCCCCTACCCCGCCTATTCCTGGGACCCCATCCCGACCAAGGATTTCTTCGCCTGGAGCAATTCCATGGGCGGCACCTACGTGGATGGGCAGTATCATGAGATCCTCTCCGGCACCAAAAAGTTCGGGGCCCCTCTGCGGATCAACATCGATTCCCGCGAGAACCTGACTCCCGAACATCCGCTGGCCATCTCGAAACTCGAGGCCTGGAAGGTCGATGCCGGGGTGACCGGCGGGGTCGGCCAGCTGGCCTACGACGGGGCCGCCGGCTGTTATGTGGCCTCCCAGACCCACAAGGTGAAGATCAAAGCCTACGGCAATCTGATGTTCCTGTCGGAGATTCCCCTTCCCCGGGACACCTGGTTCCTGACCATGGGCGGCATCATGCCCCAGCCCGACAATTACCGGGTCCGGCTGGCCGCAGACAACCGGCAGTATCTCAAGGACACGGCGGTCCTCTTCCCCGAGGACAGTTTCAACGCCGATTTGAACGGCATCTCCTATGCCTGGTACATCCGGGCCAAGGTCCAGCCCTACAACTCCGCGACCCGCTGGCTGACGGAAACCAGTCCCGCGGTTCCCTCCCAGCATCTGCTGTACCGAGGATCGGCCGCCGACATGGAGGGCTATCAGCTGATCGCCCGCGGCACGCTGGACCCCCGGCCGGTCAACCAACCCGTCAAGCTCCTCCCCGAACTCTTTGAGCCCGAGAGTTCCCCTTCCCCGAAGGTCACCATCACCCCGGCCTACAACACCGGCGACCCCAACCACCGGCGGTTCTCTTTCACGGTCGAAACCCCCTGGATGTACCTGCCTCTGCCCCTCGACGGGGGCCTCGCCCCCGGCAACCTGCTCGACAAGTATGAGTTCCGCATCGCCTTCCAGTACCGCATCGGGAAATGGAGCAAGGTCACGGTGCGAAACTACAACTCCAATCTGCTGACCGACAGCTACAGCGCGGCGACGGTGAACGACGTCGAGTTCACCGGTGACGATCCCCTCACCCAGGTTGAGCGGAGCTACACCACCAACCCCTCCCCCCTGCCCTATCCCACCTACCGGTGGCCATCGGCCCAGACCTGCGCCGTCCGGATCCTGGACACCCTCGGTCCCCGGGTCGAGGGCTTTGCGCTGGGCGGTCCGCTCACTTCGGGTGATCCGTTCCCGGCCGCTCCCATCCACATCCGGTTGATCGACAACAACCCGCATGATTACATGAAACGGTTCCCGCCCCGCCTGCGGCTGGCCTTCGAGACCGGGGCCGACCAGTATCTGAAGATCAAACAGCCGGAAAGCCTCCTCGATTTCTCCTACAGCAACTTCGACACGGCCGGGGCGTTCGACGGGGTCAGCGGGTTCCTGCGCGACACCGACGATTCATCGCCTACCGACAACCTGTTCTACCAGGCCTCGGCGGTCAGCCTGTCGAGCTGTACCACCTCCATCCCCAGCACCTTCGCCCAGGTCTGCACCAGGCGTCTGCAAACCGACCGGCTCGCCACCATCACCTACGACACCACCGGGGCCGCCCCGCTGGTGGCCGCCAAGGCCCTTCACTCCCCCGCCTTCAACCCCGGCCCCCTGTCCACCAGGCTGTTCCTCTACGAAAACCCCGACCGCGACCCGATCATCGACGACCGAACCGGCCAACCTGAGGAGCCCCTGATCACCGACGGCTCGGGGAACCCCCTGGACCGCGGGTTGGCGCTGATCAGCGCCAGCGTCCAGGACAACGATCCGCCCCAGGTCCGGCTGTTCATCCAGGACCAGATGAACCTCGACGTCATGATCGAAGTGGCGGGCGGCGTGCGGGACACCGACACGGTCCATGCCCCGCGTCTGCTGACGGTCAAGAACATGAAGACGCTTGAGGACTATGTCTTCCAGGCCGAAGTGGCCACCACAACGCCGACCGGCCCGGGGCCGGTGATCGAACGGTATGTCCTGGACGACCTGCTGAGCGGGGTCCCAGCGGGGTATACGGTCCTCAAACCGCTGGCCGCCGGCAAACTGCCCCTGCAGGTGTTCCCCGACTCCCGGTTCCGGATCACGGCCCAGGCCTTTGACCAGGCCAGCCCGAAGTCCACCGTGGGCGTCACCCTGTCGGTTCCCGACTACTCCAGCCTGCCTGACGACAGCGGCATCGACCGCTACGACATGGTCTTCCGGCGCGGCCTCACCGGCAACTCCTACCACGTCCAGGCGGAGGCGAAGGACTCCTCAGGCAACACGGTCATCATCAGGGTTCCCCTGGTGATCGGGGCGCCCGGCGCCATCGACGTGCGGACCATCGAGGAGTCGACCCGCAAGGAGAACAATTGACCCGTGAGGTCAGCATGAGACTCGTCGGCACCACGGGATTCCTGGTTCTCCTGGGAGCCGTCCTGCTCCTGCTTCGGGGATGGGCCC
>CAZKPI010000669.1:0-3144 GCA_964554555.1 uncultured bacterium | reverse complement strand
CGCCCACCACCGGACCCGTCGAATGCCCGCCGGGCCCTCCTCTGCCTGGCCCCTCGCCCCACCCGCCACCGGTCAGGCATCAGACCGTCTCCCGCTCCTCACCCCGAGCTTCCGGCCGCCGCCCGACGCCCTCCACGCCGGCCAGAGCCTCGATCAGGTGCGTCACCCGGCCGCTCCGCGTCTGCTTCCAGGCGGACAGACAGCTGGCGCACACCGTCACCAGCTCACGGCCGCCCGCACCCCCTTCCCCCCCGGTCACCCGCTCCCGCAGGGCCCGGGCCACCGCAGGATGCTTCCAGCCGAAACCGCTCCGGCAGGTGCACCCGCCTCCGGTCAGGGCGGGCTCCTCGACTCCGCCGGGCCGGCGCCGACCCAGCAGTTCCCGGGCGGCGCGGCTCATGGCTTTGTCCTTGCGGTTGGCACAGACGTCCAGCAGGATGGCCGACGCGCCTTCCTGCGGAAGCGGCCGGAACCCGGCCTCAACCAGCCAGGAGTAGAGATCGGTCACCCGGTCGAGCAGGCGGGCCTCCCCGGGCGTGACCTGGCACAGGTCGCGGGCCCGGCCCAGCGCCTCCAGGCAATGCGGGCACGCCACGACGATCCGGCGGGGCTCCCGGCTGGCCATGGCTTCCAGCCATGCCCCGAGCTGTCGGGCATACCCCTCGAGGTCGGGAATTTCGAGGGCCAGCTCCCCACAGCACGCCGTCTCGACGACGGGTCGTTGGCCGCCCAGGCAAGCGGCCATCAGGGTTGCCGCAGTTTCCACCAGGGAAGGGAATCCGGCCAGGCGGCATCCGGGAACCAGGATAACGGGCCCCGAACCACCATCCCCCCCCGACGAGGAACCTTTCGCCGGTCGCGGCCGCAGGACCTCTGGGGAAGGAGGCGGCGTCTTCCCCTCCTCCGCCACCTGGCCCGGGCCCGGGGCCGGGGCCGCGTGTTCCCAGTCATCTGCGGAACCGGCCGCCGCTCCGCTTTCCCGCCCTTGATCCCCGGCCGTGTTTCGCCCGCCCGGAACGCGGCTTCTGCCCTCTTGCCCCGCGGCGCCACGGCCGGCAGTGCCGAACAGGATCCTCCCCAGAAGCCGGCGCCCCCATGGCCGGCTGACGAGCAGGGACCAACCCCATTCCCGCAAGGCCTGGAGGGGGTTTTTGGGCAACAGGAGCCGGCCGAGCAAGGTCACCAGGTTGGTGTCCACCCCGTTTGGGCAGACAGCCCGACAGCTCTGGCACCCGGTACAGAACGACAGGGCCTCGCGCAGATCGCCGGCGGGGAGGCGCCGGCCGCCAATCGGACAGCTGTCCGGACGGTTCCCTTGCCGGCCTGGCGGGGAGGGCGAAGGACCCGTTTCGCCCAGGGCAGGGGGGCGGTCCGGTTCCCCCCGAGGACGGACGGTCGGCAGGCCTTCGCCATGGAAAATCAGCCAGGCCTGGAGCAAAGCGATCTTTCCCCGCATGGAGGCCCCTTCCCGTCTCTCCTGGGTATACAACGGGCAGAACGCCAGGCAGGCCCCGCATTTCACGCAGGCCGACAGCTGGTCGCGCAGGATCTGCCAGAGGTCTGCCGCCGGCTTCGGCTTCATGCCCCTCCTGCTCCCCATTTCCGGCTTGCCACGGCCCGCCCTCAGAAAAACATCTTGTACGGATTGAGAATGTTGTTGGGGTCGAAAACCCGCTTGATCGACCGCATCAGGTCATACGAGACCGGATCGAGGTTGGCCGGCAGATAGGGCTTCTTCGACAGGCCGATCCCGTGTTCCCCGGACACCGCCCCGTCGAACCGGTTGACCAGGTCGAACACTTCGCGGACGGCCACCCCCACGCGGGCGGCCTCGTCCGGATCCTGACCGTCGTACATGATGTTGACGTGGATGTTCCCGTCCCCGATGTGGCCGAAGGAGATCAGGTTCAGGCGATGCCGGTCGGCGATCTCCCGCAGGCCGCGGATGGTGGCGGGAATGTGCTGACGCGGCACCACGATGTCCTCGTTCGCCTTCTTGTTCCCGAAAGCCCGCATGGCCGGACTGGCCTTGCGCCGGATCTCCCACAGGGAGGCCTGCTCGGCCGCCGAAACCGCCACCCGCACCTCGGCCGCCCCCTTCCCCAGCACCTCCTCGGCCTTCCGGCGCACGCCCGCCATCTCGTCCGCCCGCCCGTCGATCTCGATCAGCAGAAGGGCCTGATACTGCAGGGGCAGACCGAACTTCGCATGCCGCTCGACGGCCCGGATGGCGAACCCGTCCATGAACTCCATGCTGGAAGGGGTGATGCCCGCGCGAAACAGGGTGTTCACCATCGCCGTCGCCGCATGGAAATCGGAGAAGAACGCGACGAACAGCACGGTGCTTTCCGGACGCGGAATCAGCCGAAGGACAAACGAGGTGAACACCGCCAGGGTCCCCTCACTGCCGATCAAAAGGTTCTTGAGGTCGTAGCCGGCCCGGTTCTTCAAGGTTGCCTTGCCGGCGCGCACCGGCCGCCCGTCGGCGGTGAACCCGTCGATCACCATCACGTAATCCCGCGTCACCCCATACTTCAGGCAATGGGGCCCGCCCGCATTCTCTGCCACATTTCCACCGATGGTACAAACCTTGAGGGAGGCCGGATCGGGAGGATAGAACAGCCCCTTCTTCCCCACCAGGTCCTGCAGGTGCAGGGTGACGACTCCCGGCTCCACCGTGACGGTCATGGCCGCCTCGTCGAGATCGACAATGCGGTTCAACCCCAGCAGGTCGAGAACCACGCCCCCTCTCTCCGGCAGGGCCCCGCCGGAAAACCCCGTGCCCGCACCACGGGGCACGAGCGGCACGCCAAGACGGTTGGCCGCCGCCAGGATCGGGCCGACCTCCCGGGCGGCGCGAGGCCGCACGATCCCGGCCGGAACGACGAATTCGTTCGTGGCATCGTAGGAATGCGCCACCAGGGTCACCGGATCGGCCGAAAACAGGTCAGCGCCGACCTCCGCGGCAAACTGGCGCAACACACGTTCGGGAATGGTCATGGGCACCCCTTGTCCGGGCATTCTATCCCGGAACCCTCCCCAGGAAAAGGCCCATTGCTTCCGCATCCTTCAGTTCCAGGTCTGCTTCTCGCCCACCCCTTTGCCTTTTCCCCCCCCCCTCCTTCGGCCATCCCGCCGTTGGCC
>CAZKPI010000668.1:0-3146 GCA_964554555.1 uncultured bacterium | reverse complement strand
TGCGGGAAACCCTCCAGGCCGCCCGCGCGGCCGACGAGGCCGAGGTGCTGGTGATGACCAGCGAGAGCGGGCTGACCCGCTTCGCCGAAAACTCCATCCACCAGAACGTCGTGGAGCGCAACGCCCAGGCCTTCGTGCGGGTGGTGCTCGGCAAAAAGCTCGGCCACGCCAGCACCAACCGCATCGATGCCGAAGGGCTCCGGCAGATGGTCGATCGCGCCCTGCAGATCGCCCGCCTGGCCGAGGACAACCCCGACTTCGGGGGCCTGCCCGACGACAACCGCCCGGTGCCCGTCATCGATGTCTTCCGGCCGTCCACCGAGCGGTACACCCCCCGGCGGCGCGCCGAGGCGGTGGCCCGCCTGATCGGCACCTGCCGCGGCAAGGGTCTGCGGGCCTCAGGGGCCTTCGAGACGGGGTTGCGGGAGCTGGGGGTGGCCAACTCGAAAGGTCTCTTCCGCTACCAGCCAGCCACCACGGCCGACTTCAACACGGTCGTGATGTCCGATGACAGCGCGGGCGCGGCCAACGCGAGCGCCCTCGACGTGCACGACCTCGACGTCGATGGCCTCGCCGCCGAGGCCATCGACAAGGCCGAACGCAGTCGTCATCCCATCGATCTGCCGGCCGGCGAGTACCCGGTGGTGCTCGAGGAATACGCCGTCGCCAGCCTGGTCGGCTTCCTCGGCTACCTGGGGTTCAACGGAACCGCCTGCCGCGAGGGCCGCAGTTTCCTCAATGAGAAGCGCGGCCAGCCAATTGCCGCGCCGGCCGTCTCGATCTGGGACGACGGCCTCGACCCGCGCGGACTGGCCCAGCCCTTCGATTTCGAAGGGGTGCCCAAACAGCGCGTCGACCTGATCAAGGGCGGCGTGGCCGGCGACCCGGTCTGGGACTCCTTCAACGCCCGCCTGGCCGGGGCGGCCAACACCGGGCACGCCCTTCCCGCCCCCAACTCCTTCGGGCCGATCCCGCTCCACGTCTTCATGGCCCCCGGCCCCACCCCCAAGGCTGACCTTGCCCACGGCATCGCCCGGGGCGTCTGGGTCACCCGGTTCCACTACGTAAACCCTCTCCATCCGAAGAAGACCCTCCTGACCGGCATGACCCGCGACGGCACCTTCCTCATCGAGAACGGACAGGTGACCCGCGGCGTCAAGAACCTGCGGTTCACCGCCTCCATCCTCGACACCCTCAGCCGGGTCGAGGCGGTCGGTTCCTCCACGCGCTGTTCCATCAATTCCTGGGGCAGTACTTCGGTTCCCGCTCTGCGGGTCGGGTCGTTCGCCTTCTCGGGCGTCACCCAATTCTGATCGCCATGGCCAAAGCCTCCAAAAATCGCATCGGCACCTCGATGGGCATCGTCACCGTCACTCCGGCACTGATCGAGGAGGTCCGGCAGGCGCTCGGCCTGCAGACCTTCTCGCGGCCGTACGCCGTCCTGCTCGATCCCGGCGACCTGGGAACCGTCTTCACCTACCTCCCGCTGATGAACGGGGAGTATGAGAAACTGCCCATCCCCATGCGCCGGTATGCCTACTGCATCGACAAGGGCCGCTACGGGCTGATCGGCTACCTGCCCAAGGGGTTCGAAACCCCCCGCGAAGGGAAAGTGGCCTCGGTGACCGTCACCTACAACGAGTTCCATACCGTCGTCGATGTCGCCTACACCCTCGACGAACATCCCGACATCACCTACCACGTTCAGCATCCCCTGCGTCGCGAGAAACTGCTCGAACACGCCAAGAAAAAGAAGGTCCCCACCAGATCCATGGTGCGGTCCAGCCAATAGGGCCCTGGCGGGCTCGGAAACCAGGTGCGGGGCCACCCCCGCGAAAAGGGGTTCAGCGATGAAGATCCACTTCCACGGGGCGGTCGGCATGGTCACTGGTTCCTGCTATCGGATCGAAGCGGGGCCGACCCGGTTCCTTGTCGACTGCGGGATGTTCCAGGGCAACAAGACCCTGAAGGAACGGAACTACGACGATTTCCCTTTCGACCCGGCCCAGATCGACGCGGTGCTCGTCACCCACGCCCACATCGACCATATCGGCCTTCTCCCCAAGCTGGTCAAGCAGGGGTTCCGGGGGCCGATCTACGCCACCCGGCCCACCGCCGACCTGATGACCTTCATGCTTCCCGACTCGGCGCGCATCCAGGTGACCGAGGTGGCGCAGAAGAACCAGCGCAATGAGCGCAAGGGCCTGCCGCCCCTCGAACCCATCTACGACGAGGAGGACGCCGAGCGGACCCTGGCCCTCATCAAGGGGGTCGATGGCGAGGTCACGATCGGCGACTCGGTGCGGGCGGTCTTCCGGAACGCCGGCCATGTCCTGGGGTCGGCCTTCATCGAGATCACCCTGACCGAGGGCGGGCAGACCAAAAAGGTCGTCTTTTCCGGCGACCTCGGGGCGAAAGACCACCCCATCGTCGAAGACCCGGAGATCTTTCATGAGACCGATTTCCTCCTGATCGAGTCGACCTACGGCAACCGCGTGCGGGCTGAAGAGAAGAAACAGGACCGGCTCCGGGCGCTGGCCGCCGTCGTGCGCGACGCCTTGAAACGGGGGGGCAACCTGATCATCCCCGCCTTCGCCGTTGAGCGCAGTCAGGACCTGATGCACGACCTGATCATCCTGATGGACCGCCGGGAGATCCCCTCCTCCAAAGTGGTCATCGACTCGCCCCTGGCCGCCAATGCCACAAAGATCTTTGCCCGCTATCCCGAGCTGTACGATGAGGACGCCGCGGCCCTCATGAAAGCCCAGGGCAGTATCTTCGAACATCCGAACTTCACCTTCACCCAGTCCGCCGACGACTCCATGGCCCTCAACGGCCAGAAAGGCCTGATCATCATGTCGGCCAGCGGCATGTGCGACGCCGGCCGCATCAAGCACCACCTCGAGCACAATCTGTGGCGGCGCGAATCGACCATCCTGTTCGTCTGCTATCAGGCTGAGGGCACCCTCGGCCGCCTCCTGCTCGACGGGGCCAAGGTCGTGCGCATCCATGGCGAGGAGGTGCGGGTCGAGGCCCGGATCTGCGAAATCACCGGATATTCCGGCCACGCCGACCAGAAGGGGCTCCTGGAATGGGTGGGCGCCATCAGGGCGGTGCGCGACCGGGTCTTCGTCGTCCACGGGGAG
>CAZKPI010000667.1:0-3156 GCA_964554555.1 uncultured bacterium | reverse complement strand
TCCTGGCCCCGCCCCCGCCCCCCCCACCGCCGGTGCAGAAACCGGTCCGGGCCCCGCCCCATCTCCGCATCGAGGTCGGCCCCCCCGCCGCCGGCAGTTGAGGCGCCGGCCCCCGGCACCAGAACGACCCCCTGGGAGACCTGAGGCGGGGCGAGGCGCGGTGTCCCCTCGCCGCCGCTGTTGTCTGGCTCCCGGCTGACTGCCCCCGGCCGGGAATCACCCGGCGTGATCGGGGAAACCCATCCTTGGCCTTTCCCTGCCGTGCGGGAGGCGGCGGTCAGGCCGCCATCCCCTGCCGCCGGCCATGTTCCCCCGCGATGGTCACCGCCAGCGGGAAAGGATCTCCAGGCACCGCCGGTTCATGGCGGCGGCCCGCTGGGGGGTGGCCGCCTCGTTGTAACAGCGCAGTTCCGGAGCGTTTCCCGACGGCCGGAGATGGACGATCTCCCCGCTGGCAAAGGTGAGGCGCAGGCCGTCCGTTTCGTCGACGGCGGCGACCGGGCCGAACTCCGGGCCGAACACCCGGTCTGCCCCTCCGTCGCGGGCCAGTTCGGCGATGCGGGCCTGCGCGATCGCGGTCGGGAAATCCCTCAGCCGGTCGCTTGCGGTGAAGCGGGGGGGCAGAAGACTGGCCAGGCCGGAAAGCGGAAGGCCTTGCTCGCGGGCCAGCCCGAGCAGGGCGAGGATCACGATCACGGCGTCCCGGGTCGGCAGGGCGGCGAGCCGGCGCCCGCCGCGCGCGATCGGGTTCTGGATCAGGAACCCGCCGTTCGCCTCGTAGCCGACGACCCCTCCGTCGCCGGCGGCCTGCATGGCGGCGACCACATACGGCGATCCGATGCGGGTGCGGACCACCCGGCGGAACCAGCCGCACTTCTCGACCGCGGTGTTGCTCGAGACCGGTGTCACCACGGTGTCGGCCCCGAGCCAGCGCGCGGTCAGAATGCCGGCCACGTCGCCCCGAAACCATTCCCCGCGCTCGTCGGCAACGAGCGGCCGGTCGGCGTCGCCGTCGGCCGAACAGAGGGCGTCGAAGCGTTCGCGGGCGGCCCAGCCCCGCGCCAGCTCAACGTCCTCCGGCCGCACCGCCTCGGTGTCGACGGGCAGGAAGACTTCGGAGCGGGCCAGCCGCACGACCTCGGCCCCGAGGCGGGCGAGCAGTTCACCGAGCAGATCGCGCCCCACGCTCGAGTGCTCGTAGACGCCCAGGCGCATCCCCGCCAGGAAGCCCGGGGGCAGGAAACCGAGATACCGCTCCAGGTAGAAGGCCCGCACCGCGTCATCGACCGGGGGCAGTTCCTCGGGCGCGCGCAGGGCCCCCGCCGCGTCGAAGAGGTCGGGCAGGTCGATGACCTGCTCGCGGATTCCCGGCTCGTCGGCCTTCAGGATCTCGCCGGCCGGGCGGTTGAACTTGATGCCGTTGCGGTCGTCCGGGATGTGACTGCCCGTGACCATCGCGCTGGCAATGCCCTGGTGGAAGGCCCAGGCGGCCAGGGCGGGTGACGGCACGAACCCGCCGTTCACCGGCTGACAGCCGGCGTCGCGCACGGCCCGGGCGCAGGCCCGCAGGATTCGCGGCGTCGAGGGCCGGAGATCACCCGCGAGGGCGACCCGGCCGCCCGCCGCGATCTCGCCCCGCCCCCGCAGGTAGCGCAGGAAGCCCGCGGTGTAGGCGTAGCAGACCCGGTCGGTCATCGCCGTGACCAGGCCCCTGGCCCCGCTGGTGCCGAACCCGACACCACTGTTGTTCATCAGGTCTGCGATGCGGACGGTTTCCGACATGTCTGCTCCTTGTCCGTGTGAAGGTTTTTGTCCGGGTTCCCGCCGGTGGCCATGGCCAACCGGCGACCGGTCAGAGGGGGGCGCCGCAGTATTTGCAGAACCGGGCGTCGGCGTCATGCCCGCCGGCACTGCAGGCCATACAGCATTGGGTGCTGACCGGTTCCTCGCGGTCGGGAGTCCGGCGGGTCATCTCGGCGGTGACGATCCCGGTGGGGACCGCGATGATCGCGTAGCCGAGAATCATGACGAGGCTGGCAAACAGCTGGCCAGCCAGGGTCTTGGGGGTGATGTCGCCAAAACCCACGGTCGTCAGGGTGACGATGGCCCAGTAGATGCTGACCGGGATATTGGTGAACCCATTCTCGGGGCCCTCGATGACGTACATCAGGGAACCGATGATCGTGACGAGGGCGGTGATCGCCAGCAGGAAGACGGTGATCTTGGGCTGGCTGGCGGCCAGAGCCCGGCGCAAAACCTCCGCCTCCTTCAGGTAGCTGGCGAGCTTGAGGATGCGGAAAATTCGCAACAGACGCAGGGTGCGCAGGGAAATCAGGACATGGGCCCCCGGCAGGAGCACCCCCAGATAGGTTGGGACGATGGCCAGCAGGTCGATCACCCCGAGCCAGCTGAAGACGTACTTCCAGGGCCGCACCACACACAGCAGGCGCATGGCATACTCGACCGTGAACAGGATGGTGAAGAACCACTCCCCGGCCCGGAGGGCCTCGCCGTATCTGGCTTCCAGCCCGGCCACGCTTTCCAGCATCACAAGGCCGACGCTGGCCAGGATGCTGGCGATCAGCGCCAGGTCGAAGGCCCGCCCGGCCGGGGTGTCGTCCTCGAAGATGATCTCATGCCACTGGCGGCGCCAGCCTGACAGGGATTCACGTTCGGGGGTGTTCGGTTCCATGTTCCTCTGGTGTCAAACAGGCGGCGTCACGGGCTCCGACTGGTTTCTTCCGCCTGGCGCCGGTGACCCGGGGGCGGGAGAAACCTGGCGGGCCGGGAGCGGCGGGGCCATCACCCGCGGCCGCCGCCCTGCTTCATCTGCCACACGCCGTATCCCAGCACCAGGAAGCCGACCACGACAAGGGCGGCCGAGCTGTTGGTGCCGCGCAGGGCCAGATGGCCGGAGGCCCCGCCGACGATCATGATGATCCCGAAGATGACATTGCCCATGATTCGATCCTCCGGTGGGGCGGGTTGGTCACGGTACAGCCGGGGCGCGGTTCCATGATGCCGGGGGCGCCGGGAAAATGCAAGTCGGAAAATCGCCGGGAGCCATTCTCGCGATGGCCTCTGATGCAGGTTTTCTGGGCCCTTCCGCGTGACCTGCCGAAGGAAGAACGCCGGCGGGAATCGCGGCTCGTCAGG
>CAZKPI010000666.1:0-3160 GCA_964554555.1 uncultured bacterium | reverse complement strand
GGTCGCCCGACGCCGGTCGCCCGCCGCCGGTCGCTCCCGGCCAGCCCCTCGCCGCCAGCCCCTCGCCGCCGGCCTATGGCATCGGGCGGACGCGCACCTCCACCTCCGGCAGATCGGCCAGCAGAGCGGTCAGGCTGGCCGGATCGGTTTCCCCGTAGTGGTACGGATACAGCACCTTCGGCTTGAACGCACGCGCCGCGTCGGCCGCCATGGCCGGGGTCATCGTGTAGGGCAGGTTCATCGGCAGGAACGCCGCGTCGATGCCAGTCAGGGCCTTCATCTCCGGAATGTTCTCGGTGTCGCCGGCCACGTAGACCCGGGTCGCCCCGAAGGTCAGCACATAGCCGTTGCCCTCGCCGCGCGGATGGAAGGGCTGGCCGTTATCCCGCTTGTGGAGCAGGTTGTAGGCGGGAACCGCCTCGATGCCGACCCCGAACTCGACCCGGCGGTCGCCGTTCCCCATGACCGTGCCCGCGGCAAGCTTCTCCGCACAACTGGCGGTCAGCACCAGGCGGGTGTCCGGGGTGCGGATCGCCGCGATCGCCCCGGGGTCGAGGTGATCCTGGTGGTGGTGGGTGAGCAGGATCAGGTCAGCCTTGGGCAGGGCCGCATAGTCGGCGAGTTTCCCGTAGGGGTCGAGGTGGATGACTTTCCCGCCGAACCGCATCATCAGCGTGCCGTGACCGACGAAGGTGATCTCGAGCGGCCCGGAGGCGGTCGCCAAGGTGTCGACCGGCAACGGGGAAGGGGCCTCCGCCCGGGCGGGCCCGGCCGGCCTAAGACTGGCGGCCAGGACAAGAAGACCGGCAAGAATGATGCGGACGGGCATCGTTACCTCCCTGCCACCCGACCATCCGGTCGGGAAGTCCCTGCCGCGGCTCCCCCGTTTCCCCGGAGAAGCGCGGGCTTGCTGGAGGCGATCCGCCTCATCGCCGTTCCGCCGCACAGGCCGTCAGTCGATGAACCGTATCCCTCCCCGTGGTGATCGCGGCGCCACCCCGGAACGGTGCCAGCGCCTCTCGCCGGATTATCTCCCGCCGCCCTGCCCCCTGGCAAGTCCGCCCTGCCGCCATCACCTGGCCAGCCCGGAAACCAGCCCCCGATGTTCCCCGTGAATCCGCTGTACACCATGGTCTGCCGCCTGACCGCTTCCCAGACATCCTTTCCTCGGTCATGAATGTAACTTTCCCCCCCCTCGAGGTAAAATGTCCACGGTGGCCATTCCGGACAGGGTGGCACCGCATCTCCACCATCAGCCCCTGATCCGGAAGGGGCGGGAGGAACGGGCAATGGAACGACGGCATTGGTGGCGAACCTTCTTCCTGCTGGTCATGCTCGGCATGGTCATGGCCGGCACCCCGGCCTGGAGCGAGTCGCTCCGGGCCACCCTCGACAGCCACGACCCCTCAGGCGATTCCGTGGCCGACGAAGACATCGTCGCCCCTTCCCCCCATGCCTCCAATCCCGACGGCACCGGCAAGGGCGGGGAAACCACCGGCACCGTGGTGGTCGATCCCTACCTCAACGTCCGTGACGGCCCGTGGGGCAACATCATCGGCGCCCTCTACGACGGCAACCAGGTTCGGATCGTCGACCGCGAGGGTGACTGGTACAAGATCCGCTGGAACGGCGGCTTCGCCTGGGTTCATTCCGACTACGTGCGCACCGGCTCGAACAGCACCCCCGCCGCGCAGAAGGGCGTCGTCCACGTCGACCCGTCGCTGAACATCCGCACCAGCCCGTGGGGCGAGATCGTCGGCAGTTTCTACGAGGGCGACGAGGTCACCATCATCGGCCGGGAGGGCGACTGGTACAAGATCTCCTGGAACGGCCGGACCGTCTACTGCCACTCGCAGTACATCACGGCGGGCGGCTCCTCCACCCCCGCGGCCCCTTCCACGTCCTCGACCCCGTCGGCCCCCGCCGCCGGCGCCAACGGCAAGGTCGTCCTGCCCGTGCCCGAACAGCTCCAGATGCGTGTGCCCTGCCCCGCCCCGGGCTCCGCCTGCGGCCCCACCTCCCTGTCCATGGCCATCTCCTACTTCACGAAGCAGGAGACCAGCTCCCTGGCCGCCCGCCTGTGGGACATCTGCGGCTCGACGGCCGCCGCCGGCACCTCCCACGCCGGCATGAAGAAGGGCGCCGCGGCCTGCGGCTTCCCCAACGCCCAGTGGCACTACAGCGTCGATCTGTCGTGGGTCCGCTCCCAGATCAAGGCCGGCAAGCCCGTCATCGCCAACGTCTACAACCACTACGTGGTGATCAAGGGCGTGGATGACTCCGGCAACATCTATTACAATGACCCGTGGGGCGGCGGCGTGGTCAACCACGTCAAGTCCTACGACGAGTTCTCGTCCTGGTGGAACGGCGGCGGTTGCTGGCATGCCGCCATGACCCTCAACTGACCGGAGAAACCTCCATGATCAAGATCCTGAGCGTCCTCTTGAGCGTGCTCCTGATGGTTCCCGCCCCCGCCGGCGCCGCCGCCAAGGCCGCCCCCGACGCCGCGGCAGGCGTCTTCGTGGCCGGGAAGTTCCTGTCCGTCGCCGGCGCCCCCGACGGCTCCGCCTACCTGCTCGGGGCCGACCACCGCGTCGTCCGGGTGCGCCCCGACGGCAGTCAGTCGGTCATCCCCCTGCCGAAGATCGCCGAGGCCAAACCCGGCGACCGGTTCTGCGACCTCGTCACCGACGGCCGCACCATGGCCTTCTGCGGCTTCGCCTTCCCCGTCGTCTTCGAGCTGAACCTGAAGAACCCCCGCCAGTTCACCACCTTCCGGCCCCCCGATCAGGAGGCCGCCTCGCTCCACCTGCTGAACATCTCGCGCGAGGCCAACGGCTGGCGCCTGCGCGACGCCGACGGGTTCGTCTTCCGCTTCCAGCGCGACCAGCCCCTCCAGCGCCTGCCCCGCCACGCCGCCCTCGAGGCCGGCCCCCAGGGCACCACCCTTCTCATCCCGCCGCCCACCCCTGACCAGCCCCGCAAGCGCCCCGGCCTGGTCACCAAGGAGGACGGCAGTCCCTTCTGGGCCGCCCCCGCCCCCGCCGCCCCCCGGCAGGTCAAGTCGGTCGAGTTCCTCGGCCTCGACGCCGACCAGAGATCCATCTTCAGCGTCATCACCGCCAGCGGCGAACTCGATACCGTCTTCACCCTGTACGCC
>CAZKPI010000665.1:1732-3165 GCA_964554555.1 uncultured bacterium | reverse complement strand
CGCCTGGCGGGCCTGGCGGCGGGTCGCCGCCGCCGCCGCGCGGATGGGCCGCCGGCTGGGCTTCCAGCTTCCGGACGGCCGGTATTTCCCCCCGCCGGGCCTGGCCAGCGAGGCTTTCCTGGCCGGGGTGGAACGCTTCCGGCGCGAACCCGGCCAGGTGTTTCCCCTTCGGGAAGGCAATCTCGTCGTGCAGGAGAGCCCCGGCGGCGACCTGCTGGCCGCTCTGGTGCCGCGGCCGCCGGAGCCCGTGGGGGAGCGTCTGGGCGCGGTCATCGCGTTCGCCCTGGCGAGCTGGTACCTCCTGCGTGGTTTGTACAAGGTGTTGGTTTGTGGCATTCCCTTGCCGCTGTCGCTGGGGGGAAAACTGGTCGGCCTGCTCGCCCTCGGGGTCGGCTTCCCCCTTGGGCTGGCGGGAGTGGTGGGCCGGGTCTGGCTGGGCGGGGCGGAAGCCTCCCTCGTCGAGGAGGCCCATCGGGACGGCTTGGCCTTCCTGGAACAGGTGGATGCGGGGTTCGAATCGTTCGCCGCCCGCCGGGGCCTCGTGTATGTCCGCCTGCTGGGGGAACGGCGGCGGCCCCGGCCCGCCCCGGCCCAGACGGCGGCCCTGATGCGCGGACTGCTGGACCGGTTCGTGGCGCTGGAAGCCTACCTGATCGCTTCGACCTCGAAGGTCCTGCTGGCCGACACCGAACCCTGGAACCGGTCCCTGGAACGGGCGGCCCGGGCCGGGCCGGCGCGACGGCCCCTGATCCTGCAGGAATGGATGCGCCGGGGCTGGTCGCCGCACCCCCACGAGTGGGACCTGTTCGGCCCCGATCCCCAGGACTACCGCCAACAGCCCCGCCGTTCCACCTGGGAATACTACGTCCGCCTGGTCCGGACCTTCCAGGCGGCGGCCCGGAACATGATCGAGTATGCCGACTCCCTGGCCGGCACCCAGGGGGGGCCGCCCCCCGCCACCCCCCCCCAGGCCAGCCTTGACGGCCTGCTGGGCGAGGAGTTCGTCCGCATCCTGCGCGGCCTGCGCTCCTACCTGTTCCGGTGCCGGACCATGGAGACCCCGCTCGGGGCGGGCATGCTCTACAGCACCGTCCTCACCGACAGCCAGGGCCGTGGCCAGTATCTGGCTGTCCTGAGCCATGACCTGGACTCCTTCCAGGCGACCTACCTCCGGCTCGTCTTCCGCCGGTTCCCCGCCAACCGGGCTGATGCCTCCTGGAAAGCCCTGTTCCTGCCCAGTTACGAGGAACCCTCCTTTCCCGAAATCGATGATCCCGCCCTGACCGAGGCCCTGCGGCGGGAGGGCCAGGGAACCGGGGCTTCCACCCGCACATTCCAGCGCACGTTCAGGGGCCGGGACCTCCTGGTCACCCTGCGCCCCGGCACCCGGGTGCGAGACTACCTGCTCGTCCACCTCACCCCCCGCCGGGTCA
>CAZKPI010000665.1:247-1707 GCA_964554555.1 uncultured bacterium | reverse complement strand
ACCGCCGCCGGATCTGGGGAACCCTGGCCGGCGCCAGCCTCTTCGGCATGCTCCTGGCCGGGCTGTTCCTCGGCCGGGTGCTGATGCCCCTGGAAGCGGTGGCGGACGGCATCCGGGCTCTCCGACAGCGCCGGCCGGTGCAGTCCCTGGCCGCGCACACCAACGACGAGCTGGGCGTCCTGTGCGGGGAGTTCAACAAGACCGTGGAGCTCCTGCGCGAGATGGAGGTCGCCGCCATGGTCCAGCGGCATCTGCTTCCCCCCGCCCCGGTCACCGTCGGCCGGGTCACCGCCTGCGGCCTCAACCGCATGACCCAGGCCGTCGGCGGCGATTTTTACGATTTCCTCCCCCTGCCCGACGGGTGGCTGGCGGTGGTGATGGGCGACGTCTCGGGCCACGGCATCTCGGCGGCCCTCGTCACCGCCATGGCCAAGGCCGGGTTCACCATCCTCTGCCCGCGGCATCCCGGCGACCCCGGGGCGGTGCTTCGCGAGATGCACCAGGCCTTCCTCACCCTTCTGGGCAAGCGGAAGATGATGACCTGCTGGCTGGGCTGTTTCGACCCCACCGGCACGGTCCTGCGCTGTGCCAACGCCGGCCAGACCTACCCGGTGCTGGTGGGTCCCGACGGGACCATTGAGGAACTGGCCATGCCCAGCACCCCGCTCGGCATCGGCCGCAAGGCCCTCTATCCCACCCGGGTCGTCGACCTGGCCGGGCGCCGGGTGTTCGTGTATTCGGACTGCCTGGTCGAGTCACGGGACCCCACCGGCACCATGGTCGGGTTTGACCGGCTGACCGGGGTCCTGCGCCAGGCCCTGCACGATCACCCCTCGGATCCCCTGCCTGCCGTCCTCGAGCGCGTCGAGGCGATCACCCGGCCGGTCCCCTGGGATGACGATGCCACCCTGGTGCTGGTCCAAACCGCCCCCGCCGGCCCCGGCCCGGACACCGCGCCCGGCTGAAAACAGAACCTTCCGGGGACGGTGCCGCGGTCAGCGGTCAGAAGTCGTACTTCCGGATGTCGATCTGGTATTTGACGGCCAGGCGGCCCAGCTCCTCGCCGGCCTTGGTCATCTTGGTCTGAACCGCCTTGAACTCCTCGAGCACGCTCTTGACCCGCCGGCTGTCCTGGGCTTTGACCGCGTTGATCAGGTCGCGGTGGATGCCGATGCGCTGGCCGACCAGGCGGGTGACGTCGCGGTTGATGCGCTGGACGTCGGAGGTGCCCGGGGAATGGCGTTCGAACCGCCCGCGCAGTTTCTCCCAGCGGGGCATCGAGGTTTCCAGGTAGCGGACGATCTCGTCATCGCGCGTCTGCGCGGTGAACTTCTTCGCCGCCTCCTTCTCGAGGGAGCTGAGGTCGGAAACGAGGTCGAAGTAGAGGGTCACGTCCGTCTTCCCGTCGGTCGAACCCTTGGTGGCCGGCCCGCCTTCAGCCTTGGCGGCCGTCACCTGCC
>CAZKPI010000665.1:0-210 GCA_964554555.1 uncultured bacterium | reverse complement strand
TGAACCCGACCGCCAGCCCGATGGTGAAGCCGATGATGACCATCAGGAAGAAGAACCCGGCCCCCCAGTTGGTGACCTTCGAGATGTCCTCGCTCGACAGGCCCTGCGAGCGGCCGATGATCTGGCCCGAGACCACCAGGGCAACCACCCACACCCCCATGCCGACCACGGCTTTTCCGGGCACTGCGATGTGGAAGGCGGTCACGGCCG
>CAZKPI010000664.1:0-3167 GCA_964554555.1 uncultured bacterium | reverse complement strand
AGGAGCGGAGCTCCTCCCGCTCTGATCACGGTTCCAAGGTTTGCGTTTGCCCTGCGTTCCTCCGGTCAGGCGCCTGTGATGATGTTTCTGGAGTATAATGGGGAAAGCCCCCCGCTCCGAATGCCCCGATCGAGGTGAACAAGATGGCCGCCGCCGCCCGCCGGTTCCGCGTGTTCCGCCTGTTCGTCCTGTTCCTCGTCACCATGATCCTGGCCCCTGGCCTGGCCCGGTCAGGGCCGGCCCGGGCCGCCGCCGCCCCCTCGCCGTTCGGGGAGGGCGACCTGGCACCCGCCCCTCTTCGGGAAGGGACCGCCGGCGAGGACGCCGGAGCGGCGGCGCCCGCCCCGCCGGTGACACGGCTGGCCAGCGGCCCGGTTCCGGGCTTTCTGATCATCGGTCACATGGGGGCCCCCAACGAGGAGGTCGAGAACACCATCCCGTCTTTCCGGAAGGCTCTCGACCTGGGCGCCAACGCCATCGAAACGGACCTGTGCCTGACGAAGGACGGCGTGGTCGTGCACTGGCACGACTGGAGCCCCAACGATCTCATCGCCAGGTTCCGCCAGCTGGGCCAGCAAGGGTTGAAATACCGGCCGTACAACCCCAACCTGTTCTCGAAGTGGCGCCGGAAGGTGTGCCAGCTGACGCTGGCCGAACTGCGGAAACACTACGGCTACACGCGGCGCGGCAACCCCCTGGGCACCTCCTCCCGCAGTGCCACTCCCATCAACACCCTGGCCGAGGTCGCCGCCTGGGCCAGCCAGGAGCCTCGCCTGCAGAAGATCTTTCTCGACGTGAAGATCCCCAAAGACGGCGAACGGTTCGTGGCACCGCTGATGCGCAGTGCCCTGGCCATCCTGCGCCGGAACGGCCTCGAGGGGAAGACCATCTTCATGGTCGCCAACGAGAACATCGCCCGCCTAGTGCAGACCGCGCTGGCGGGTTCCACCGCCGGCCTGACCTTCGACCGCGAGCTGGTGCCCGGCATCATCATCCATCCGGACAAGTTCTCGGCGGTGAAGAACGCCCTGGCCCTGCAGGTGCCGTATGCCTCGGTGGGCAAGCCGGTGGCCACCCTGCTGGGCTGGACGATCTACCGCAAGATCGTCGCCAACGATCTGCAGGCCCTCGCGGCCCACAACGCCCGCCGCCCGGCCGTTCCCCTGCGCGGGTATTACCCCTGGACGATCGACGATCCGACCGAGATGAAGACGTTGATCGAGATGGGCGTCCACGGCATCATCACCAACCACCCGGAGCGCCTGCACGCCCTCGTCGCCCCGGAGCCCTGACCCGGCCCGGCAAACCGGTCCGGCCTCCTCCTGTCCTGGTCCTCTCCGGGCGGCCAGCCAGCCCCCGGAGCGGACCTCAGGCCGCCGGCGTGGATTTGACCAGCGCCTTGATCTTCGCGGCGGTGACCTTGGGGTTGCAGACCACGTTGGCCCCGCCCACACAGCCGCCGACGCAGGCCATCACCTCGACCAGGGTGCCAGGGCAGGCCGCGGTGACCGCGAACTGCTCCAACTGCTGAACCGAAGCCCGGGTCAGGCCGTCGATGCAGACCGGCTGGATGCCGGCCTCGGGGCCGGCCTGGGCCTGGATGGCGGCGGCCACTCCCCCCGTCACCGGGAACCCCCGGCCGCCGGCCCCGCCCGACGCGGCGGGAACGTAGGGTTCGGCCTTCGCCGGGTCGATGCCGCGGGCGGTGAAGAGGGCGGCCAGTTCCTCGAACGAGAGATAATGATCGACGATCGGGTCGTCGAGAATCTCGCGGCGCTTGGCGACGCAGGGCCCCACGAAGACCACCAGCGCCTCGGGGTCGTTTTCCCGCACCAGGCGCGCCGTGAAGTGCATGGGGGTGTTGGCCTCGGACCGGAACCGCTTCAGAGCCGGCAGGTGTTTTTCCACCAGCTGGTTGTAGGACGGACAGCACGAGGTGGTCATGAACGGCTCGCCCCGTTCGCGGCGTTCCCTGAATTCCTGAGCCTCCTGCACCGCGGCGACGTCCGCCCCGCGGGCCACCTCGATGACATCGGCAAAGCCCAGGTTCCTGACGGCGGCCATGAGGCGGGGAAGGTCGCCGGGGAACTGCCCGACGACGGCGGGGGCCACCATGGCCACGACCCGCTTTCCGCTCTGGAGCAGGCGCAGGATGTCGATCAGATGCGAGACATCCATGACCGCGCCGAAGGGGCACCCGTCGACGCAGTTGCCGCAGAACACGCATTTGTCGAAATCGATGTCCTGGAAGCCTTCGGCGTCGCGCGAGATCGCCCCGACCGGGCAGGATTCCTCGCAGGGGATGGGCACGTAGACGATGGCGTGATAGGGGCAGACCTTCTGGCAGATGCCGCAGTTGACGCACTTCGTGTGGTTGATGTGGGCGCGGTCGCGGAAGAACTCGATGGCGTGCTTCGGGCAATTGGCCGAGCAGGGGCGGGCCACGCATTTGCGGCAGACATCGGTCACCTGGTACTGCACCTGCACACAGGAACTGCATGCCTCGTCGATGACGGTCAGCACCTCACCCGGGGGTTCGGTGCGGGCCAGGGCCTGCCGGGCGAAACCGGCCAGGCCGCCAGCATCGAGGTCATCACGGGCGCCTTCGACCCGGATGCCGAGAATGGCCAACAGCCGGTTCCGGACGACGGCCCGGTCCTTGTGGATACAGCACCGGTAGGCGGTTCCCTGGCGGGGAACCGCCTCGATGGGGATCCGGTCGATCCTCTCGACCAGGGTGCCGGCGTCAAACAGCCGGATGACGCGGGTCATCAGGTCGCGCACGATGAGCGAGGCGTTGTTTTCACAGTACATCCGGATCCTCCTGCGGGCGGGGGCGGCTCCCGCCGTGATCTGCCGCCAGCAGAATAGCCCGGGGGAACCCCCGGCGCAAGCAAAGGGTGCGCCCCAGGGCCCGGACGGGTTCGGCCCCCCGGCGGGGCCGAACCGCGGTTGCGCGCCGCCATCCGGGAAGGCGGGACGGCAGGAAGCCGTTTGGGGGGACAGCCGCCGCCTTTCCTGGCGGACCGTGGGAAACCCTCAGTGCTTGCCAGTCCGCGGGGCATGGGATACCATGGCCCCTCGGGGACACATGATGACAGAGCTTCCGAGAGAGCCCGGCGAAGCCGCCCCGACCAGCGGCCAGGCCGGCGGCCCGGCTCCGGGAA
>CAZKPI010000663.1:1938-3175 GCA_964554555.1 uncultured bacterium | reverse complement strand
GGCGGCCGACCCCAACCGGCTGGCGGGCGTGGTCGCCTCGCCCGGCCTCGCGGTCGGCCGCACCTTCCGGGTGCGCCATGCCGAGATCGCGGTCGAGGAACGGGGGGAGGATCCCGCCCGCGAGCGCGAGCGGCTGACTACGGCCCTGGGGCAGGCCCGGGGCCAGCTGGCCGCCCTGCACGACCGTCTGCTGGCCGGGGCTGACGCCGGCAAGGCCGCCATCTTCGCGGCGCACCAGGAACTGCTGGAGGACCCCGACGTGCTCGAACTGGCCGAGAGCGCGATCGCCAAGGGCTGTAGTGCGGGGTTCGCCTGGAAGAAGGCGATCGCCACCCAGGCCGACCGTCTGGCCGGCCTGAGCAACGAACTGCTGGCGGCGCGCGCCAATGACCTGCGCGACGTGGGCCGGCGGGTTCTGCAGGCGCTCACGGGCGCCGGCGAGGCCCCCCGCGAGATCCCCCCCGAGACCATCCTGCTGGCCGAGGACCTCACCCCCTCCGACACCGCCACCCTCGACCGCACCCGCGTCCTGGGCTTCGCGACGGTGGGCGGCGGGGCCACCTCCCACGTGGCCATCCTGGCCCGGTCCCTGGCCATTCCCGCCCTGGCGGGCGTCGAACCCAGACTGCTTGAGGTTCCCGACGGCACCCCCGCCATCCTCGACGCCCACCAGGGGTGGCTGAGGCTCCACCCGACCGAACCCGAGATGGTCCAGGTGCGGCAGAGGCAGGAGGACCTCCAGGCCCGGCGGGCGGCCGACCTGCAGGCGGCGAAGGACCGCGCCGCCACCACCGACGGCCTGGAAGTCCAGGTCGTGGCGAACATCGGCGGCCTGGCCGACGCGCAGGAGGCGGTCCGGCTGGGCGGGGAAGGGGTCGGCCTTCTGCGTTCCGAGTTTTTGTTCCTCGAACGGGTCACCCCGCCCTCGGAAGACGAGCAGTACGAAAGCTACCGGGCCATGGCGGCCGCGCTCGGCCCCGAGCGGCCCCTGGTCATCCGGACCCTCGACGTGGGCGGCGACAAGCCCCTCGCCTATCTGCCGATCCCGCCCGAGGCCAACCCCTTTTTGGGCGTGCGCGGCCTGCGGGTCGGCCTCGACCGGCCCGAACTTCTGCGCACCCAGTTGCGGGCCATCCTGCGCGCCTCGGTCGGCCACTGGGTGCAGGTGATGTTCCCCATGGTCGCCTCGGTTGCGGAGTGGCGGACGGCGCGCGACCTCCTGCGCGAGGAGACGAAA
>CAZKPI010000663.1:0-1927 GCA_964554555.1 uncultured bacterium | reverse complement strand
CCGGCCGGCATCATGGTCGAGGTGCCCGCGGCGGCGGTGCTGGCCGAGCGGTTCGCCGAAGAGGTCGATTTCTTCTCGATCGGCACCAACGACCTGACCCAGTACACCCTGGCCATGGACCGCGGCCATCCCAAGCTGGCCGCCCAGGTCGACGGCCTGCACCCGGCCGTCCTGCACCTGATCGCGGTGACCGCGGCGGCGGGGAAGCGGCGGAAACGGCCGGTCAGCGTCTGCGGCGGGCTGGCGGGGGACCAGCAGGCGGTGCCGCTCCTGCTGGGCCTCGGCATCGACAAGCTCAGCGTCAGCGTGCCGGCCATTCCCGGCATCAAGGCGCTGGTGCGGCGGTTGACCCTGTCCAACTGCCGGGCGCTTGCCGAGGAGGCCCTCACCCTCTCCTCACCCGCCCAGGTCCGTGACCTGGTCGCCCGCACCGTGGGCGCCTGAGCGCCCGGTCCCGACAAGGAGAACCGACATGTCCCTCTGGCAGAACACCTTCGCCCTCCTGCAGAAGATCGGCAAATCGCTGATGCTGCCCGTCTCCGTCCTGCCCGTCGCCGGCATCCTGCTCGGCGTGGGCAGTGCCAACTTCACCTGGATGAACCCGACCGTGTCGAAGGTCATGGCCCAGGCGGGGGGCGCCGTTTTCGGCAACCTCGCCCTGATCTTCGCCATCGGGGTCTGCCTCGGCCTCACCAACAACGACGGCGTGGCCGCCCTCGCCGGCACCGTCGGGTTCGCCGTGATGGTCTCGACCATGGGGGTCATGGCCGAATGGCGGCACCTGGAAACCCGGCCCGTGATGGGCGTCAACACCATCGAGACCGGGGTCTTCGGGGGCATCGTCATCGGCTGTGTGGCGGCCTGGCTGTTCAACCGGTTCTACAAGGTGCAGTTGCCCGCCTACCTCGGGTTCTTCGCGGGCAAGCGGCTGGTGCCGATCCTGACCGCCTTTGCGGCTGTCGCGCTGGGCATCGTGCTCAGTTTCGTCTGGCCTCCCGTCGGCACCCTGATCAAGGGGTTCTCCAAGTGGGCCTCGGCCGGCCAGCCCGAGGTGGCCTTCGGTCTCTACGGCCTCATCGAGCGGTCCCTGATCCCCTTCGGCCTGCACCACATCTGGAACGTGCCCTTCTTCTTCGAGGTCGGCGAGTACCTCAAGGCGGGGTCGGACCAGCCCATCCACGGCGAGATCCACCGGTTCCTGGCCGGCGACCCGACCGCCGGGAACCTGGCCGGCGGCTACCTGTTCAAGATGTGGGGCCTGCCCGCCGCCGCCCTGGCCATGGCCGCCTGCGCCAAGCCCTCGCAGAAGGCCCGCGTCACCGGCATCATGGCCTCGGCCGCGCTCACCTCGTTTTTGACCGGCATCACCGAGCCGATCGAGTTCTCCTTCCTGTTCGTCGCCCCGGTGCTCTACGCCCTGCACGCGGTCATGGCCGCGGCGGCTTTCCCCACCTGCATCCTGCTCGGCATCAAGCACGGGACCACCTTCTCGCACGGGCTGATCGACTACCTGGTCCTCTACCCGCAGGCCGCGCGGCCGCTGTGGTTCCTGGCCATCGGCCCCCTGTGGGCCCTGCTGTACTTCGTCGTGTTCCGCGAAGCCATCCTCCGGCTCGACCTGAAGACCCCCGGCCGCGAGGACGAGGAGGCCGCCGCCGAGGGCGCCCACGACGCCATCGCCCATGACTTCGCCCGCCAGCTGGTGCTGGGCTTCGGGGGCAAGAGCAACATCAAGTCCCTCGACGCCTGCATCACCCGCCTGCGGGTCGAACTGCACGACATCGGCAAGGCCAGCCCCGACCGGCTCAAGGCCCTCGGCGCCGCCGGCGTCGTGGTGGTCGGCAATGGCGTGCAGGCCATCTTCGGCACCCGTTCCGACAACCTCAAGACCGACATGGAGGAATACCTGCAGACCGCCGGCCCCGAT
>CAZKPI010000662.1:2757-3179 GCA_964554555.1 uncultured bacterium | reverse complement strand
AGGCGGGGAAGATCGAGACGCGCAACCTGTTCTGCGGCAACCTCCTGCGGCACCCCGCCTACGAGAAGATCGAACACCGGGTGGTGGGCACGCTCGCGAACACCGACCTGATCACCTCGAACACCTTCTTCATCGGCGTCTACCCGGGCCTGACCGCCCCGATGCGCGAGCATGTCCTGGCGACGATCCGCGGGTTCGTGGCGGGGAGGACAGCCCGATGAGCATGCCGCGCAAGATCCGGTGCCTGGTCGAGGCGGTCGTCGATCACGGCGAGCGCGTCTATTCCGTGTTTTTGCAGCCGCAGTCGCCGGTGCCGGCCTTCAAGCCGGGACAGTTCCTGCACCTCACCGTCGACCCGTTCGACCCGGCGGGCTTCTGGCCCGAGTCGCGGGTCTTCTCGATCGCCAGCTCCCCCGCCGACC
>CAZKPI010000662.1:0-2747 GCA_964554555.1 uncultured bacterium | reverse complement strand
TCCAGGTCTGCTACTCGGTGAAGGGGAAGTACACGACGCGCATGGAAAGTCTGCTCAAGCCTGGCCTCGAAGTCTGGGCGAAGCTTCCCTACGGCGAGTTCGTCATCGCCCCCGACCGCGACGTGGTGTTGATCGCGGGGGGCACCGGCATCAGCGCGTTCACCGCCTTCCTGGGCGCCCTGACCCCGGCGCAGAGTTCGTCGGTGTTCCTGGTCTACGGCGCGCGCACCCCGGCCCTCCACCTGTTCCGCGCTGAGATCCTCGACCGGCTGGCCGCGGTGCCCGCGTTCCAGGCCTGCCTCTTCGCCGAGCGGGAGAGCGGCGCCCCGCCCGCCCCCGCCGCGGCCCATGGCCGGCAACCGGTCACCCGCCTTGGCCGCATCGACCTCGAGGCCGTCTGGCCCCTCCTGCCGAACCCCGCCGCCAGCGTGTTCTACCTGTCGGGCCCGCCGGTCATGCTGACCGCTCTCACGGAGCAGTTGAAGGCCCGGGGCCTTCCTCCCGACCAGATCCGGCTCGACGCCTGGGAATGAGCCCCCCGCCGCGTTCTCCCGCCACCGGCAACCCCGGCCGTCACCGGCCGGACGCCCCGACCTGCCCGGCAACCGCCACGCCGGCTGATCCCACGTCCTGCCGCGCCACCACCGCACCGGACCGCCCGGCCACTGCCACCACCTGCCAGCCGGACGCACCCGGCCGACCCGTTCCAGCGGCCGATCTCGACTGGATCCTGGACCGCACCCGGCCGTTGTGGGCCGACCTGGCCGGCCAGGATCTGTTCCTGACCGGCGGTACCGGGTTCTTCGGCCGGTGGCTGCTCGAGTCCTTCCTGTACGCCAACGACCGCCTGGACCTGCAGGCTCGGGTCACCTTGCTGTCGCGCGACCCGGCGAGGTTCCGGGACCGATTCCCGCACCTGGGGGACCACCGCGCTGTCCGGTGGCACCAGGGGGAGATCACCGCGTTCGCTCCGCCGGCGGGGTCCTTCCCCTTCGTCGTCCACGGCGCGGTAGAGGCCAGCGACCGGTTGAACCGGGAATCCCCGCTGGTGATGTTCGACACCATCACCGCGGGCACGCGACGGGTGCTCGAATTCGCCGCGGCCGCCGGCACCCGGCGGTTCCTGTTCGTCAGTTCGGGTGGCGTCTACGGCCGCCAGCCCCCGGACCTGCCGCTCGTCGGCGAAGACTTCGCCGGGGCCCCCGACCCCTTCGGCCCCGGCGCGGCCTACGGGCTGGGCAAGCGGGCGGCCGAGTTTCTGGGCGCTGTCTGGGGCCGCACCCCTGGCCGGGTCTTCACCGCCGCCCGGTGCTTTGCGTTCGTCGGCCCGCACCTTCCCCTCGACCAGCATTTCGCCGTGGGCCAGTTCATCCGGGCCGGGCTGGCGGGCGAACCGATCGTGGTGGCCGGCGACGGCCGACCCGGGCGTTCCTACCTCTACGCCGCCGACCTCGCCGGCGCCGCCTGCGGCGCGGCGACGACGGGGCTCCTCGCCCTCCCCTTCGCCGGCGTCGACGCGACCGCCGCCGCGCTCGCCTTCGGTTGCGCCCTCGGCGCCGCGATGACCTTTACTTTGGATGAGGCCGGGTGATATACCCTTCGGCCGAACGAAGTCGTCCCGGAAACGGTGAATCCATGCGCCCTCCGCTCCTCTGCGCCCTCCTCCTTCTCACGCTCGCCCTCCCCGCCTCGGCGGTCGACACGAAGCCCTGCCAGGACTGCGGCGGCAAGGGGAAAGTCGTCTGCACCTACTGCCAGGGGAAGGGCGAGGCGCGCACCCCCGCCCGCCACACCCGCTTCACCGAGCAGACCTGCGACAAATGCCGCGGCACCGGGAGCCGCCTCTGCTTCCCCTGCGGCGGCGCGGGCGACCTCGCCGTCTATCCCGCGCCCGGGAAGGACGCGGGCGCGCTCAAACTGAAGTTCGAGGTGAAAAGCCGCAAGAAGAAGCCCGCCCCGAGCTGGATCGAGATCGTCGTCGACGGGGCGCATCGCGAGCGCATCGACGGCCGGGGCCGCGACCGCATCTACGATTTCAAGGAGATCCCGCTCGCCCCGGGCGACCGGCACCGCCTCTATGTCCGCGTGCATTTCGGCCGCGCGATCGGCGGTTTCCACGACGGCGAGGTCTTCGTGCACCGGCTGCGCGTCGAGCCGGGCCGACTCACCACGAACGAGGAGGCAAAGCGCGGCATCCTCCCGCGCGACGACGACAAGGTCGAGGACTGGGGCGAGACCTACCGCGGCATCTACCGCACGATGGAGGAGACCGGCGCGTTCCGGATCGTCGACCGCCGGTAGGATTCATGCGCATCCGCCGGGCGCTCGCCGCCGCCGCGCTCCTTCTTGCCGCCGCCGCCCTCCTTTGGGCCTTCTTCCCCGGCGTGCCGGGGCGCTGGCTCGTCGCCGCACTCGCGCCCCGCATCCCCTTCCCGCTCGAGGTGATCGGGCCGAAGATCCATCCCAATCTGGATGCGGAGGCCCTCCGCATCGTCTCGGAGCCGGGAGGATGGCGCGTGGCGCTCGGGAACGTCTCCCTCGACCCCGAACTGCGCCATCTTCTTCAGGGGCGCGCGCTCGCGCTCGTCGACGTCGAAGGGGTGTCCCTCGACGGCGCACTCGGCGACGGGGAAGCGGCCTTCCCCGCCGCCCTCCGCGTCGGCCGGGTGCGGGGCGAGCTCGAGGGAGCGCCGCATCCGCGCGCCCGCCTCCGGATCGCCGCGCTCGGCGGCGAGGTCGCCCTCGAC
>CAZKPI010000661.1:2273-3180 GCA_964554555.1 uncultured bacterium | reverse complement strand
GGCCCTGGCTCCTTGTTTTCTGGCGCGGGGAACGCTGAGGCGTTCCCCGCGCGGAAGCTTCGCTTCGCGGGCCGTTCATCCGGGGACGGGCCCCGGGAAAAAGCCGCCCCCGGGCCGGGGGCGGCGGGAAGGCGGCGCGGCGGGGAAGCTCTCAGTGCACGGTCAGGGAACCGTCGGCGCCGAGGGCGCGCAGGCCATCCTCCTCGAGGTCGTAGTAGGCGGCGTCGACCCCGTCGAAGGAGTGGGCGGAATCACCGGAGCCGCAGATCGGATACAGACTGCGGATGGTGCCGCCGAGGGTGTAGAGCTGCCAGGTGTAGGCGCGGCCGTTGATGTTGGCGTCGAACTGCACCGCCGAGGGGACGTTGTTCCCCCGGTGGGCGGTCTCGATGGCGATGTGGCCAAGGGCCAGCAGAACCTGGGCGGAGTTGCCGATGGTGAAGCCGCCCTTGCTCTTGACCAGAACGGGCAGGGGGCCACTGCCGTCGGGATCCCAGGTGAAGCGGCCGGTGAAGATGCCGGTGTCGCCGACGTGGTCGATATTCTGGCCGAGGCGGGCGCGGCCGGCGGTTTCGTCGGTGTAGAACTTGAACCACCAGTGGTAGCCGCTGACCGTCTTCTTCTTCATTTCGCCGCAGATCACGTGCTCGAAGCCGGCGCCGGCCCCGAACCAGTTGGCCTTGAGGTCGGCGAGCCGGGTGCCGGTGACGGAGAGGGCATGCTTGATGACCGGGTCGTTGGCGATGGCGGCGAGGTATGCGTCGATCTCGCGCTCGTGGTCCTTCAGCTCGGGGGTTCCGA
Organism: uncultured bacterium; assembly: GCA_964554555.1. Classification (GTDB taxonomy): domain Bacteria; phylum Muiribacteriota; class Ozemobacteria; order Ozemobacterales; family Ozemobacteraceae; genus Ozemobacter. The sequence goes on along the minus strand of CAZKPI010000661.1, from coordinate 2,379 downwards.
CCCTGGGGTCGAAGCGGGCGGCCAGGTCGATGGCGGCCTGGTAGCTGGAAGGCAGGCGCGCGGGAAGGGGGGCGAACAGGCGGCCGCGGCCGTCGATGGTGACCTT
>CAZKPI010000661.1:0-2246 GCA_964554555.1 uncultured bacterium | reverse complement strand
ATCCTTGGCGGCCAGGCCGGCACAGCGGCGGCCGATCGCGTCGGACAACCCGCCGCGCGAGGCGCGGGTTCCGGTCTGGCCGGTGCGATCGGCGCGCCGGTGACTGCGGGCGACGGCCGCCTCGAATTCGGCCCGGTCGGTGATCAGGCCGATGGCGATGCTGTTGCTGAGGGTGGTGCGAAGCCCGGTGTCATCGACCTGTTCCAGCAGTTCGTTCCAGGCGGGGGCGGGGTCGGCCCGGACCGGGGCAATGGTCACGACCAGGGTCAGCAGGACCACGGCGAAACGGATGAAGGTTCTGTTCACGTTGGTTCTCCCTACTCGATACTTGTGAGACGTGGGCAGAAATCCGAAAGCGAGAATATATCGCAATTCGTCTGCCAAGCAGGGCAAAACCGTCAAAATCCGCTTGCCGCCAGGAAAAATGCGGGGGTCGTGGTGATCGGGGTGGGTGAAACTGCCCGGTTTCCGGCAGAGAGGGGAATGATTTCCAGCAAGAAGGCGGGGCGAAGCTTCGGGGTGGTTTCGGGCCGGGGATCGCGGAAGGGGGGCCTTCTCAGATGCCCGGCAGAACGGCCCGGACGACGACGTTGATGATGCCGAGGGCGAGAGCGGCCTTCACCGCGACCAGCGGGGATTCCATCTTGAAATCCTCGAGGAACTTGTCGATCGCCATGAGCATGATGACCGACAGGATGAACGACACCAGGAACACCGTGACAAAGATGCCGGCCCCGGCGATGAGCGGTCCGATGACGGGGATGAAGGCGAACATGGTCAGGCCGATGGTCACGATGGCGACCAGCGGGAGGGTCACGATGCTGAGAAGGTACCCCAGGATGCTGTAGGCGACCGCGATAACGGCGGCGGTCTTCTCGTCTTTGATCTGGAATCCCGGCAGGAACTTGGAAATGCCAACAAAGGCGGCGGTGTTGATGATGATGGTGATCAAGGCCTGGACCATGGGTGATCCTCCTGTTCGGTCGAACGTCGATCGCCGTTTCCGGGCGCGCCGGAAAGGTTCGGATGGAGCATCGGGAAGAAGGGCGGTTTTGTTGAGGTGTTTTCCGCCTGTCGTCGGAAATGGGAGTGCCGGCGGCGGTGCGCCCGCGACAGAAGCCCGGCGGCGGCGCGCCCGCGGCGGTCTTCCCATGGTAGAATGCCGCCCGATCCACCATCGTCACGGAGGTCGTCGCCATGGAAGTCATCATCAAGGCCACCCAGGAGGAAGCCTGCCGCCTGGGCGCCCGTATCGTCGCCGAGGTCGTCCGCACCCGCCCGCATCCTGTGCTGGGGCTGGCCACCGGTTCCTCGCCTCTCCCCCTCTACCGCGAGCTGGTCCGCCTGCATCGCGAGGAGGGCCTGAGCTTCGCTCACGCCACCACCTTCAACCTCGACGAGTACGTCGGCCTTGATCCGGCGCATCCCGGTTCGTTCCGCACCTGCATGGAAGAGAACCTGTTCCGGCACATCGACCTGCCCCGCGACCGGGCCCACCTGCCGGACGGCCTTGCCAAGGACATTCCCGCCCACTGCGCCGAATACGAGCGGATGATCGCCGCCGCCGGCGGGATCGACCTCCAGTTACTGGGCATCGGCTCCGACGGCCACCTCGCCTTCAACGAGCCCAGCTCGTCCTTTCGGTCGCGCACCCGCATCAAGACGCTGTGGACCGAGACGCGCCGGGCCAACGCCGGCCCGTTCGGCAGTCCCGAGCAGGTGCCGCACCACTGCCTGACCATGGGCCTGGGCACGATCATGGAAGCCCGCCGCTGTCTTCTGCTCGGCTTTGGCCGCGGCAAGGCCCAGGCGATCCGCGACATGGTCGAGGGGCCGGTGACCGCCTCCTGCCCCGCCAGCCTTCTGCAGTTCCACGAGCACACCATCGTCCTCGTCGATGAGGAGGCAGGCTCCCTCCTTCAGCACCGCGACTACTACCGCGAGGTCTACGCGGGGAAGCCGGACTGGCAGCGCTGGGAGTGAGGGGCCCGGACCGCCCCGCGCCGTCCGGGACGGGGACCACCGAGGGACACCGATCAACGCGGCAGGGGTGGAACGGCCGGGGCCGGGCCGGGGAACTCCTGACCCGGGCTGACCCGAAGCAGAGGAGGGAGGGGGCATGATGGCGGTGTCCGCCTGGTTGTCGCCGCTGGTCACGGCGGTGGTCTCGCTCTTTGTCGGCATCTTCGTCCTGCTGAGGGCCCGGCGTCGCCCCACGACCGTGATCATCGCGGGGATCGCCGTGG
>CAZKPI010000660.1:0-3202 GCA_964554555.1 uncultured bacterium | reverse complement strand
TTTTGCGGCTTCGGCGCGGGGGAGGTGCCGCCAGGCCGCGATGGAGAGGAGCAGGGCGGGCAGGGCGTGGGGCCCTTCCGCCTGGGCAAGGACCAGGGCGGTCCAGATGAGAGCCTGGAAGTGCAAGGCATCCGGTTGTTCCAGGAAGAGGTCGAACAGCAGGAAGGCCAGGAGCGCCAGGGTCAGCGCGGGCATCCACGCGCCGCCCGACCTCGCCGCCAAGACCAGCAGGGGGTTGGCGGCCAGCAGGAGCATTCCCGCGCGAGCCTCCCCTTCCCCGAACCACCGGGCGAGGATCAGACCGAAGCACCCCAGGGCCCCGATCGCGGCCACCGCATTGATCAACAAGAGGTTTTCCGGCCGGAACCCCACCAGCCCGTGGACCAGGGCACCCAGGAATGGACCGAACAACGCCCCCCGGTACGGCTCTCGCGTGAGGATCACCGGGTCGTCGTAGCGGGGGAACCAGCCCTCGACGGGAAGAGAGGCCTCGTGCTCCTGGAACAGGGTGCTGGAAGCCCCCAGGAGCGTCGTCTCGGCGGGAAGGATTCGCCAGCCGGAGGGGACCGCGACGACCAGGCCCAGCCCCAGGACCAGGGCCAGCCCGGGCAGGGAGCGGAACCGGGCGGATTCCCGGCCGGCGCGGCAGGCCTCTCCCAGGACCGGCATCAGCCCATCCAGCCAGAACAGGGTGCTCAGCAGGATGCCCCAGGTGAACACCGCTGGCGGGACCGCCGGCACCCCCTTCATCACCGTCCACGCGGCGGCGGCGGCCAGCAGACCGAGGCCGGCTCCCAAAGAGCACCGGAGGACCGGAGGAAGGCGGCGATGCGGCACCGCGGTGGTCATGCCGGTATTCTAGCCAATCCGGACGGCCGGTGCCATGTCCGGCCCCGCGCGGCGGCGGTCGTCAGCTCGCATGGAGAGCGGATTCCCGGCGAACGAGCGGGCCGCACCGGCCCAGCCCATCCGTTCCGCCATTTGGTCCCGGCCTTCCTGGCGTGCTACCATGCGTCAGATGCGAGGACCGAACCCTTGACCGCGAGCGATGGAATCGGCCCCCAGCCTTCCGGCCCCGCCTCGCCCCGCGATGACGGCGGGTCCGGGGACGTCTGGCAGAACTTCCGGTGGTTTGCCGCCTCGGGGGCCCTGGCCGTCCTCCTCGGGTTCCTGCCCCCCGTCGGGGTCAGGAAACGGCTCTTCCTGCAGTGGGGGCTCCCCTGCCTGGCCCTGGCCCTCGTCACCTGGCTGATCACCATCATTCCCGGCCGGGCCGCCGCCTCCCATCTCCGGCGGCGAGGCCGGCGCCAGGCCCCCCTCATCGGCCTGGCCGTCCTGCTGGGTGCGGCGGCTTTCCTGATCAGCCCTCCGACGATCCAGATCCTGGCGGACCAGACAAACCTCCTCGCCATGTCCCAGGGGATGTTCGAGGAAGGGACTCCGCAGAAACCGGTCGAGATGATCCGTCTCGAGAACGGCCGCCCGTTCGTCCTGACCTGGAGGGAGGACAAACGGCCCCTTCTCTTTCCTTTCCTGGTCTGCCTGGCCCACGGTCTGACGGGGTACCGGCCGGCCAATCTCTTCCTGGTCAACGGCCTGGCGTGGGTTCTCACCCTCGCCCTGTTCGGACTTCTGCTTCGCCGGGCCTTTGGGCTGGCTTTGGCCGCGACGGGCATGATCCTCCTGGGCGCTTTGCCGCTCGCGATCCTGGCGGCCACCTCGGGAGGGTTCGAGACCGTCAACCTTCTTTTCCTGGTGCTGGCAGGGTTCTGGTGGCGGGAGTATGTCACCCGCCCCACCGCCCGGACCCTCGAAACCCTCAGCCTCACTCTGGCCCTGCTGGCCCAGGTCCGGTATGAGTCCCCCGTCTTTTCGCTCGTCCTCCTGCCGCTCGCCTGGGCCTGGCTGCCCCGGGAGGAATGGCGCGAGATCGGCTGGCGTTCCTTCCTTCTGCCCCATCTCTTTCTTCCCGTAGCCTGGCAAGGACCGACCACCTTCGATCCCGGTCTCCACCAGATGCCCCCCGGAGCCGCCGTCTTCTCGTTCGCCAACCTGCGGCACAACCTGGGGGCGGCCGGCGAGTTTCTGCTGGCCCGGCGGGCCAGCTTCGGCACGGTGGGGTTCCTCTTTCCGGCCGGGGTCGCGGGGGCTCTGGGAGCGGGAATCGCGGCCTTCCGCCAGGGTCCGGCTCCGGCGAGGCGTTTCTGGACGGGACTCGGACTCTCCCTGGGAACCTTTACCCTGATCCTTCTCTCGTTCTTTCATGCCGAATTGACGTTTCCGACGGTCCACCGCCTGGGATTGCCCTTTTTTCCGTTCCTGGCGGCAGGGACGGTCTGGCTCCTCCAGGCGGGAACACGCTGTTTCCGGCCCGGGCGACGGCTTCTGCCCCTGGCCGCGGCCTTCCTGCTGGTCTGGTACAGTCCGGTCAGCCAGGCGAACCACCCCTGCCGGCAGATGGCCGCCTTCCGTCAGTTTCAGAGCGTCACCACCTTCCTGGCCGCCTCCTTCCCCGACCGGAACGTGGTCCTCGTGGGGGATGCCGCCTACGCTTATGTCCCCCTCGGATGGAGTGCTCTCCGCTATCCCGCCTTTCGTGCCCTCAGACCGCATCTGATCAGGGCCCGGGAAGCCGGTTTGTTCCGCGACATTCTGTTCATCCAGGAGTTCGATCTGGCCAGCGGACGGCCCAGTCCAGAGAATGATCCGGGGAGCGGTGCCGTCCTGCGAACGCTGTTCGAGGACCGTTTCACGGACGAGCGCGGGCTCCGGATCTCCTGCCTGGTTCCCTGACGGGAGCATTCTTCCTTGGTCAGCGGAAGGAATGCCACCCGATGAGGAGGGCAAACATCATGGAGAGCAGGTGACAGACGGCTTCGGGCTGTCCGGCCAGCCGTTCGGGGTTCGCCAGGACCCCCTGCAGGGTCGTGATGTTCTGGGGAAGCATCACGAGCAGGTGCCCGATGGCCGCCAGACCGGCCACGGACCGGAAACAGCCCGTCCCACTGCCGGCGGCGAAGGAACAGAGGACCAGGATGGCCGCGGAGCCGAAGTAGATGAGGAGCTGGGGGTCGCCCAGGACCCGGTCGAGGATCTGGTCGGGAATGGCGGTTCCGAGCCTCGTGATCACGAAAGCGGTTTCGGCCCCGAACGTCAGGAGGAACAGGAAGGCGAGCCATCCGAGGTTGGTGCGGGGCCGGGG
>CAZKPI010000659.1:0-3204 GCA_964554555.1 uncultured bacterium | reverse complement strand
GCCAGGGACCGCGGGTGCGGTCGGCATGGGCGACGGCCCCGATCCCCCGGGCGGAGCGGCCGGGGCGGGCCGATGGGGCGGGTCTGTCCTGGGCTTGGTCATTGGCCAGGGTCGCCTTCCTCGCCCTCGGGGCGGGTGCCGGCGCCAAACGGCTGGTCGCGCAGGACAGCGAGTCGTTCCTGGCAAAAGGCCACAAACTCGCAGGACCGGGTGAGGCAGGTCGAGGCGTCGGGGTCGGCGGCCGGCCGGCAGTCGAAGGTGCGATCGCCGGCAATACGGGCGAGCAGGTCGCCGAGATCCGCCTCGAACCGGTCGATCCGGCCCGCGTCGATCTCCTGGCCCCAGGCCGGGCCCCCGCCCAGATTCAGCGCCGCTGACCGCAGGAACCCCGCCTGCATCTCCCGCCACTTCTTCCCGTAGGGCTCCTTCCCAAGGTAGAGAGTCACCACCGCGGGCCGGTCGAGGGAGAGATCGACGCGGGCGGCCATGCCGTCGGGCCCGTTCAGGCGCAGATGCCCCAGCCGACGGGCCGCGAGCAGGTAGAATGGCATCTGGATCTCGCGCCCCAGCCCGCCTTCGGCGGGGAACGCCCGGTCCAGGAGGGCGGCACTCGAACGGGTGGTGGATGAGGTCTTGTAATCGATGATCCAGGCCCCGTTCCCATCGGTGGTCTCGACCACCCGGTCAAACCGTCCACCGCACCGGAAACCGCCCAGACGGAACTCGAACCCCGCCTCGACCAGCGGACGGGCGCCCGCCGGCACCTGACCGCGCTCGAAGACGGCGGTCACGTACCAGTCGAGCGCCTGCCGGGCCCGGGCCCGGCGGCCGGCGCGCACCAGCGGTCCCAGATGGGCCAGCTCGGGCTCCCCGAATCTCTGCCAGAGCGAATCGATCGCGGCGGCGGGAGGCCGGTTCCCTCCCGCCCAGGGCGAACCGGCGCGGTGCAACTGCTCCAGGCAGGCATGGAGGGCCCGGCCGAAGGCCAGAGCCGCGTCGTGGGCATCGGCCGGGTCACGCACCCGCAGAAGGTGTTTGAGGAAGAACCGGCGCGGGCATTCCAGGTAGGCCTGGATGGCGTAGGGCGTGAACCGGAACCCCTCCGGAAGGGCCACCTGGTCGAACTGGTGGGGCGGGGGCGGGGCGGGCCGCAACCGCTCGAAGAAGGCGGCGGCCGCCGCCACGGGATCGGCCGGGTCCCGGGCCGTTCCCTCCACGTCTGAGAGGCGGGCGGGAAAACCTTTTCCCGCGTCCCCTGACGGATGGTCTTGGGAAAAGCATGGCCCGGCGCCCGCCCCCCCCGCCCCGCCGGCTGGCGGGGTGTGACGGGCCAGCCACCGGGCTTCCAAGGTCGTCAGCTCATCGCGGGTGAGTCCCGCCAGCCGCACCCGCAGTTCGCTCAGCGACAGCGGCCGTTCGTCGGGGGCGGCCGTGGCGGCGGGAATGCCAATCTCCTGCAGGAAGGGGGCGGGCGGGACGAGGTCGATGCCGACCCGCTGAGGCCAGGTCAGGATCAACCCTTCCTGGGCCCTGGTCAGGGCCACGAAGAACAGCCGCCGTTCCTCCTCGAGGTGGTCCTCGGCGTCGGTCGGATAGGGGTTGAAGAAGGGAACCGGCCGGCCGGCGGCGTCAAGACGGGCCTGCAAGGCCCGCAGGCCATCACCCGGCAGGAGGCGGTCCTCACGCATCTCCACGGGGAAGACGCCCTCGCACAGCCCCCCAACCACCACGACGGGGAATTCCAGGCCCTTCGACTGGTGAACGGTCATGACCCGCACCCCGCCTTCACTGCCTTCCCGGGTCTCCTCGAGGGTCGAGGCGTAGTAGGTCAGCAGTTCATCGAGATCGGGCAGGAGGTCCTGGAGCAGAGGTTCGGCGCCGTGCTGGCGGGTCCAGATCTCGGCGAAGTCGGCGACCATGCCGCGCAGAAGAAAGACATGCCGGGCGGCGGGGGAGGCCGGGTCCTGCAGTGACTCCCGCACCGTCAGCAGAAGCCGCGCGAGGGCGGTGGTCACCGGCAACTGCCGGCTGTCCTGCAGGATGCGCCAGGTCTCGGCAAACCCGATCGCCCGCCGGACCGATTCGGCGAACGGACCCTCCGGCCCGGCCGCCGCCGGGCCGTCCTGCCGCCGTTGGGAAGGTGTGCCATCCTTTCCTGCCCCAGCCGCCACCCTCTCCTCCGGCGAGTGATGGCCGGCTCCCGGCTTCCCGCCGGGGGTGGTTGGGACCGCGGCCGGGCACGCTGGCTGGCTGAAGCCCTGTCCCCCATCGACGGCCGCCCCCCCCCCAGCCCAGCCGGACCTCCTCGCCAGGGCTGGGCCGCCAGGATTCCCGCCCGCCGCCGCGGTCGGCGATTCCCCTTCACCGGATGGGCCGGCCGGCTCCGCTGGTTTGGCGGCGGCCTGGTCAAGCAGGCGGTCGAGAACTTCGGCCAGCCGCCCACCGGGGCCCAGGCGGGCCAGGGTTCCCTGGACCCAGAGCGGGTCCATGCGGAAGAGCGGTGAGGCGAACGCGCGCCGCAGGGCCTCCTCGCGGGCCTCGCCGTCGGTACCGGCCGCCTTCAGCAGAGAGATGAGCGTCGTCACCTCCTCCGACCGGAAGAACTTCATGTCGCCGGCGATGCGGAAGGGCACATGCAGGGCGCGCAGAGCCTCACTCAGCAGGTCGATCTGATAGTTGTTGCGCACCAGGATGGCCACGTCTTCGGGGGCGAACCGGCGATGGGCCCCGTAGACCAGCAGAGAAGCCACGCGGCGCGCGATCAGCCTGGCCTCGCCCAGTTCGTCCGGCGCCGCGTGCACCTCGACGAAGCCGGTCCGGCCACTGCGCGGGTCGAGCCGTCCTTCCCCGGCCGCCGCCTCCCGGTCGTGCCAGGCGAGGCGTTCGGCCGCCGCAAGAATGACCGGGGCGTTGCGGTAGTTGATGTCGAGGGGGAACACCCGGGTCCGGAACGTCTGGCGAAACGCGCCCTGCCGGCCCATCATGCCCGGGTTGGCCCCCCGGAACCGGTAGATGCTCTGACGCGGGTCGCCGATGACCATCACCCGCGGCTTGTCGACCCCGCGCTGGAGCAGGGACAACAGGTGGAACTGCGCCGGGTCGGTGTCCTGGAACTCGTCGATCAGCACCACCCGGAATTTCTCCCGGTAGAGCCGCGCCGCCTCGGGGTCGGCCACCACCTCGATGGCCAGACGGATCAGATCG
>CAZKPI010000658.1:0-3204 GCA_964554555.1 uncultured bacterium | reverse complement strand
GGGGGGGGGGGGGGGGGGGGGGGGGGGGGGGGGGGGGGGCAGAAATAGTACAAGGTCTGATCCCCTGATTGGCAGGAGGCGGGGGTGATCGAGAAGAAATGCACCCTCTCGCTCAGCACCCGGGTGAACCGGCCGCCCGGGAACCGGCCCGCCTGCGGGTGGTCGGGGTGGAACTGTTCCGTCCGGGTCAGGCGCAGGAAGGGCTTCCCCGGCCTGCCGACCGGCTCGAGGGCATAGGTGATCCGGCTGGCCCGCCGCCAGCCGTAGCCCTTTTCCCCGGCGGGGATGGCTTCGCCGATCTTCCCGGGGAAGGGGAAGGCCAGGAACCGGTATTCCTGGTTGGGCAGGCCGCCGACCTTCTCGAGGGTGGCGGCGAAGTCGAGCTCGATGCGTTCCTTCCCCTCATACCGGAAGCACGACTGCTTCAGGTCGGTGTAGACCTGCCGGAGGATGCGGCGCGCCTCCTGGGTCGTCTCGACCTGCAGGATTCCCTGCAGGGACATCCGGGTGCCGCTGTGCAGAAGGCGCCAGATCGGTGCCGACAGCAGGGCAAGGCACAGCACGACCAGCATGATCTCGACCAGGGTGAAGCCGCGGCGCCGACGGTTCATAGAGGCTTCTCCGGGATCAGGGCTTCCAGGACCACCTCGTCGCGGCTCAGCCAGGTCATGACCCGGTTGGCGGCGGCGGGGGCCACGGTCACGCGCACCCGGATGGCCCGGGTGCGGCCGTCGGTCACCGGGGTCAGGGCGATGTGGCGCCGGAAGCCGGCCGCCTCGGCGGGGTGCAGAACCAGCCCGAGGTCGGCGTCTGCGATCGGGCTCCAGGCGAGGGGGTAGGCGGGCAGGGGATGCCGGTCGTACCCGGCCAGCCAATGGTAGCCGAACCCGCGGAAGATCTCGATCGGTTCCTTGGCCAGCGCGAGGGCCAGGTACTCGTAGTAGGCGTCGAACGAACGGCGGTTGGAGTAGGTCGTCGTGGAAAAGAGCGCCAACAGCACGAGCGACAGCAGGGCGATGGTCAGCAGGAGTTCGAGGAAGCTCAGGGCGCGGCGCCGGCTCATCGCGTCATTCCACCTCCGCCATGCGCTGGAAGGTGATTCCCCGCCCGATCGTGATCTGGTGCAGATCCTCCCCGCTCTTCAGCAGGGGGTCGTAGGCGATGACGTGGGAACCCTCGGCCCAGGCGGCCGGGTTGAGCCGCTCGGCGGCCAGGGCGCCGCGCAGGGTCAAGGGACGGGCGGGCCGCACCTCGCCGCCGCGTTCCAGACTGCCCAGGGCGATGAGGGACGCCTCGACCGGCTGGTCGGTCTCGACGCGGATGTCCCCCGCGCGGGTCACCAGGACGGCCAGGTCCCCGTCCGTCCGCTTTTTCAGGCCGTTCAGGATCCGCAGGTCCCCCGCGAGGAGCGCCCCCTGCCCGACGATGGTCAGCGGACCGTCCGCCCCGAGCTCGACCGGGCCGGCCACGGTGACGACGCCGCGCAGGGCCAGGATGCCGTTCTTCCGGTCGAGGATGCCGACCTTCTCGAGCTCGGCCGCCGACCCCAGCCGCCGGCTCCAGAGGTTGACGTGCTGGAAGGCCTGCAGTCCGTTGGGCCCGTCCGCGTCCTCCCGCACCGGCTCGCTACCGGCGTTGAAGAAGGCGGGCCGGGGGAAGGTCTCGGGACTCAACCGGTCGGTCATCTCGAGACCGCCCCGGTACAGGAAATCGGTGTCGAACCGCGACAGCAGAGGCACCCCGCCCGCCGGCTGGCGGCCGGCCAGCTCTGCCAGGCCGTCGTAGAAGGCCCGCACCTGCTCCTCGTCGGGCGGCGGGTCGGGCATGGGCGTACAGGGCATGGGGAAGGTGTAGGGGCGAAACTGCTCCTGGAGGTCGGCGGGCAGTTGCGACAGGTCGAGGTGGAAATGGACGAAATGCAAGAACCGCTGTCGGATGCCCCCTTCCAGCACCCCGTCGGCCTGGGCCGGCCGCGCGGCCGCGGCGGGATCGGGCGACAGCAGGGCGAACCCCGGCGCCAGGTTCTTCTCGTGCGGCTGGGCGACGGACAGGAGGTTGGACCGCGTCCGCATCTCGCACGGCCCCAGCTCCTGGTCGAACTGGGCCTTCGAGACGGGCTCCAGTTGGGCCTCGAAGCAGGCTTTCACCTTCTGCAGGCAGTCCATGGCCCCGGGGACGTTCTCGTATTCCCGCAGTTGGGGGAACAGGAGGCGCAGTTCGTCGTAGCCGATCTCGCGGATCTTCTGCCGCGGGAACCGCGGCAGAAGCAGGCGGTTCGGCTCGTCGATGTTGACGAAGGCAAAGTTGGACCCCTGCCAGGGGTCGCCGGTGCCGCCCAGGAAGACCTTGCCGCGACGAGAGGGAGGGAGCCGGTCCTGATCGATCGCCAGGCGGACCCGGTCGTGGTTGAGGTTGCCGGCCAGGGTGGCCTGGAACTCGCGCAGGCCCTGGCGCAGAAACAGGGCATGGTCGAGCAGGAACCCCTGGGCGTAGTCCCTGCGCGGCAGGGCGTTGTCGCGCCGGGAGACGATGGCGGTGATCTTGTAATCGTGGTGCCGGACAAGCTCACAGCTTCCCCGCCGCCCCCCCGCCTGGTCCTCCAGGAAGGCCTGGACGGTGATCTCGACCGTGCCCACCCCTTCCCGGCCGTGATATTTCCGGCCCTGGCTGTCCTGCCCCCGGAAATCGACGTGCCGGGCGGTGACGGACACCCGGGGCCGGCTGTCGGCGCGCACCATGGTGGCCGTCTCCCGCTCGGTGAGCGGCACGGGAACCGGCAGGGGGGGAGCGGACGGGTCGAGGAACCAGCGGCCCACATCGGTGGCGGGGCTGGCCGAACCGTTGTGCAGACAGGTGAGCGCCTCGGTGGCGGCCGCCTCGGCGATCTGGCGGACGACCTCGCTCTGCTCGAACCGGAAGGCCATCGCCTGCCCGTGCCGCGAGGAGCGGTGATAGGCGACGGTCAGGATGCCCAGGACGAGGATGGCGAACAGCGCGACGAACAGCAGGTTGCCGCGACGGCCGACCCGACGGACAGCCGACCGGAGGGGGCGCCGGGCGGCCGCCCCGAAGGGGCCGCCGGATCGGGGTTCACGGCCGGGTGACCGCGGCGGGCCGTTCGCCGCCCTGGCCTGGAACCTGGGTTTCCCGCCGCCAGCGGTGGCGGCAGGAGGGCGCGGCCGCCCCCCGGCCGTTGGGGATGCC
>CAZKPI010000657.1:0-3208 GCA_964554555.1 uncultured bacterium | reverse complement strand
TCGCCCTGGGGCAGGTCGAGGCCGAGGGCCTGGCACGGCCGGTGGGAGACGCTGGAGGCGATGGTGCCGAGGGGCAGGCGCACCACGTCGCGCAGAACCGGCAGGCAGTCGGGCAGGGTCCGGCCGCCCCCGAACAGGTGCCCGCCGACGAAGGTACAGCGCCCGGCACGCAGTTCGAGGGAGGTGCCGTAGGCCGCGTGGATCCCGTCGGGAAGACCGGCGGGCAGGACGCAGTCGGAGACCAGCGAGATGCGCTCGCCGCCCAGGAGCCCGAAGGTCATCTGGACGATCTCGGGGCAGACGTGGATGCCGTCGGCAATCAGCTCCACCAGGACGTTGCGGTGGCGCAGGACGGCCGAAACGGCGGTCGGGTCGCGGTGGGTGAAGGGCCGCATGGCGTTGTAGAGGTGGGTGACATGCGACGCCCCGGCCTCGAGGGCGGCGGCGGTAACGGCGTGGTCTGCGTCGGTGTGGCCGATGGCCACGCGGATCTTCAGGTCACCCTGGACCTGCCGGATGAAATCGAGGGCCCCGGGGAGTTCCGGGGCAAGCGTCACCAGGCGGATCATGCCGCGGGCTTTCTCCTGCCAGAGGCGCAGGGCGGCAAGGTCGGGGAGGCGGAGCTGGTCGGCGGGGTGCGACCCGCGGCGGGCAGGGGACAGGAATGGTCCTTCCAGGGAGACGCCGAGGATGGCCGGCGGTTTCTGGCGGCGACCGGCCACCGTGGCGATGTCGGCCAGCGCTTTGAGACGCTGTTCCTCGGAACAGGTGATCAGGGTGGCGACGACCCCGGTCACTCCCCGGGTCAGGAAACCATCGAGCATCACCTCGATCCGGTCGGGGTCGCCGAACGCGAAGTCCCAGCCAAACCCGCCGTGGACATGGATGTCGATGACCCCGGGCAGTCGGTAGCCGACGAGGGACCGGGTATCGACCGGCTGATCGGATTCGAGGTCTCGGACCGGGAGGCACAGGATGGATTCCGGGGGAAGGGGGCCCGAGCAGATCCGCGTAACCATGATTCCGGCTCCTTGGCAGGATGGATGTCAGGACGCCTGCCCCTCAACCATACCGGAACCGCCGCCCCCAGGCAAGCCGCGGGAGAACGGCGCTCCCCAACCGCGTTTCTATCGGCCTTCCGGCCAGGACCGCCAGACGCCCCCGGGGCCCGCCGGGGCAGAGGCATGGCCGGGCGGGGAGGACCAGGGGTCGATCTCCCCGTCGCGGGTGTCTGAGACGAGCTTTCCGGGCGGGCGCAGGGGGGAGTCGGCAAAGTTCGTGAAGAAGGTCCCGCGGTCGGTCTCGACCGCGAACCGCAACCAGCGCACCCACCAGTTCCGGCGGGGGCGGCCGGTGACGATCCGTTGCCGCTCCGCGACCCGCCGCACGGAGGCGGGCGGCACCACCTGGGGAACCTCGCCGGGGAGCCAGTTTTCGCCCATGCGGTCCCGGCGCCGCCCGACCCAGCATTCAGCCCGGGCGGCCAGAACGGTCAGCGGCCGGTTGAAATCGTCGTTGTAGACGTCGAGGAACTCGTGAACGGCGAAGGTCCCGTGCTGTAGTTCGACCACGTCGGCCACGGCCACCACGCGAACGGGGGGAGGATAGGCGCCGGCCCCGGCGGCGGGGCCGGGAAGGCCAGCCGCCGCCAGGGTCAGCCAGACGAAAAGCAGGAGGGACACGGCGGGCCGGCAGGAGGGGGGGACGATCCCGATCGCCGGTGAGGGACAGGCCCGCGGCTGGCTCCGCCGGGCCGGCCCGGCCCGGCTCCCGCGATCCGCGCCGGAGGAACGGCCGACCCTCACGTTGGGGCCGGGCTTCTGGAACTCCGGAGACGGCCCGGCCGAAACGCACGCCAAACCCCCGGCCAGAACCGGGCCGTCGCGGGGATCCCGCCGGGAGCCCACGCGAGGGAGAGGGTCCGGTTGGTCCGGTTGGTCCGGCCGCCCGCACCCGACGGGCGGGGCGGGGGGGCGGCCGGCCGGGTTCACCCCGCCATCTCCTTGATGCGGCGGGCGAACTCGCGACCGAAAGACTCGCAGGTCTTCAGGTCGTCCTCGGTGGGGGCGAACTGGACGCGCAGGCCGGGCTGAACGACCTTGATGGCGGCTTTCTCGAGGGCCTCCTCGAAGCGCTTGACCCCTTCCCCGCTCCAGCCGTAGGTGCCGAAGGCGGCCCCGATCTTGTTGAGAAACCGCAGACCGCGCAATTCCTCGAGATAGGGCGCCAGCGAGGGCATCAGGTTGTTGTTCAGGGTCGGACCGCCGATGAGCAGGCCGCGGACCTGCAGAAGACGGGTCATGACGTCATGCAGGTCGGCCACGCCGGCATGGTACAGCCAGTAGGTCACCCCTTCGGCCTCGAGCCCGCGGCAGATGGCTTTGGCCATGCGCTCGGTGCCGTGCCAGATCGAGTCGAAGACGACGACAGCGGCAGGCTCGGCCTTGCCGGAAGACCATTCGAGATATTTTTCGACGATCTGCATCGGGTTTTTGCGCCAGATGGCCCCATGGGCGGGACAGATCACCTCGAGGGGCCAGTTGAGGGCGCTGAACTCGTTGATCTTCTTGACGATCTGGCCGCAGAACGGGGTCAGGATATTGGCGAAATACTTGATCGCCTCCTCCCACAGCTCGGCCGCATCGACCTGGTCGGCGAACCGGTTGGCGTGGGCATAGTGCTGACCGAAGGCGTCAGCCGAGAACAGCAGTTTCTCTTCGGGGCAGTAGGAAAACATGGTGTCGGGCCAGTGCAGCATCTGGGCCTCGAAGAAACGCAGGGTGCGCTTCCCGAGCGACAGCGAGTCGCCAGTTTTGACCACCTGCAGGTTGGTGACTCCGGGATGATGCCGATTGACGGAGACCTGGCCGCCCTTGCTGCAGACGATCTTCAGGTTGGGGTTCCTGGCCAGCAGGGCGGGAATCGACCCGCCGTGATCGGGCTCGCAGTGGTCGACGACGAGATAGTCGATCTTCGAGACCGGCACGACCTTCTCGACCTCGCGCAGGAACTCTTCGAGGTGTGTGTTCTTGACCGTGTCGATAAGGGCGATTTGGTCGTCGACGACGAGGTAGGCATTGTAGGTGGTGCCACGGTAGATCGAGAGTTCGTGGCTGTGGAAGTGCTTCAGCGTCCATTCGATGGACCCCACCCAGTGGATGCCGGGACGGATTTCGGTAGGCATGGGAATCTCCTTTCGCGGTAGCGG
>CAZKPI010000656.1:0-3215 GCA_964554555.1 uncultured bacterium | reverse complement strand
CTGCACGTTGACCGCCGTGCCCCAGTCGTCCGGAATCCCCTCGATGCGGCGGTAGGAGACGGCGCGCTTGCCGTTCCAGCTCTTGAAGACGGCGCCGATGCCGCCCCACAACTGCTCCATGTGGTCGTCGGGGAATTCCTTGCCGAGGACCTTCTTGACACGCTTGCGGAACTCGCCGGCCAGGGCCTCGAGGTCGGCCGCCGTCAGGTCGGTGTCAGACTGGTAGCCGTGCTTGACCTTGACCTCGTGCAGCATGTCGTCGAGCTGTTTGCGGATGCCCTTGCCCTCGGGGGGCTCGATGCCCTCAGCCTTTTCCATGACCACGTCGGAGTACATCATGATCAGGCGCCGGTAGGCGTCCCAGACGAAACGGGGGTTGTTCGTCTTCTTGATCAGCCCCGGGATGGTCTTCGTGGTCAGGCCGACGTTCAGAACGGTCTCCATCATGCCGGGCATGGACTTGCGGGCGCCCGAGCGGCAGGATAGCAGAAGGGGGTTGGCGGGATCACCGAATTTCATCCCCATCTCCCCCTCGATGGCTTTCAGGCCTTTCTCGACCTGCCCCTCGAGCTCCTTGGGATACTTGCCGCCGAGCTTCAGATACTCGACGCAACACTCGGTGGTGATGGTAAAACCAGCGGGGACCGGAAGGCCGATGTGGCTCATCTCGGCCAGATTGGCGCCCTTGCCGCCGAGCAGGTCTTTCATGTCCTGCCGGCCATCAGCTTTCCCACCGCCGAACGAATACACGTGTTTTTTCATGAGAGGTGTCTGTCTCCTTCGTTTCATTCAGGGAATGTACCCCAAAGACTCGCGGGGAATGGTAGCACACGACCCCTGGTTAAGCAAGGGAAACCCCCCGCGGGGCGGGCCTCGCCGCCGGCCGGGGACCGCCCGCCCGGCGGGCTGGGCGTCCCCTGCCGCGTTGACAGGGGAGGGGGGGGATGCTAGGATGGGCCCATGTCCAGACGTTTTGCCGCACTTCTGCCGCTGGCCCTCCTCGCCGGCCTGGCGGCCGGTCTCGGAGCCTGGTGGGCCTTGCGGCTGGTCGGACCCCAGCCCCGGGTGGTCGATGCCAGCCGGGTCGAGCGTTGCCTGCAGGCGTTCATCGCCTTCCGCAAGTCGGGTGACGACCTTCGCCTGCAGGAAGACCTCCAGCGGGCCGGTATCCCCCGGGCCGAGTTCGAGAAGGTCATCGACCGGTTTGTCCACTACCGGATCAGCAAATCCTCCCTCGAGCAGGCCAAGAAGCTGTTGGAAGTATTCAAAGAGGGTTACAACATTTATCCCGAGAAGGTTGTCGAGACCACGCGGCCCGCGTCGCCGGCCCTTTCCTTCCAACTGGATGCCGAGGTGCTGACCATCTTCACGGAAAAACCGGAACTTGTCCGCGAAGCCTTCGGGAGCTGAACCGCCTATGACCGACCATTCCCCTGCCCCTGCCACGGATCCCGCCACCCGGCATCCCTTCCTGTTCCGGGTCTTCTACCAGTTCCACTTCCTGGAGAAGGCGATCACCATCATCTTCGCCTTCCTGGTTTTCACCATCATCTCGCGCCACATCCGCTACCATCGCGATCTCCTCTCCTACATCGGGATCATGCTCATGGTCACCATGGCCTACCTGGAGATCCTCATCATTCGTGACCACCTCTGGGTCCTCGAGGGGGCCCTTCCCGAGGCCCGCCGGTGGCGCGACGTCTTCTTCACCAAGCAGTCGCTCAGCCACCAGCGCTGGCGGAAGATCCTGGTCGTCGTTTTCGCCCTGTTCATCTTCACCTACGTCTACGTCAAAACGCAGGGATCGGAGATCTATTCCTTCCTCGGGATCATCCTGATGGTAACGGTGCTGTACTTCGAGGTCCTGTCGATCCGCGACGAGGTCCAGGTGCTGGTCGCCTCCCTCCAGGCCCGGAGGATCGAACAATCGGTCCTGGGCAAAGAGGTGGAAACCGCCTCCCTGCCTGCCTTCGACACCGACACCGACGGCCTCCAGCCCCAGGAAGATGACGACTGACCTGCCGGGAGGATCCCCACCCCCCCGGCTCTCTCCCATTGAATCCCGCCACTGCTGGCGGCGAATGTGGGCCTGCGGGTGCCTGCTGGCCGCCCTTCTCTGGCCGGGCGGCGGTCAGGCGGCGGGAGTTCGGCCCGGTGCCGCCGCCGGTCTGGGCCGGCCGGTGGCGGCGGCCGCCCCAGCCCTCCAAGGGCCCCAGGGAACGTGGTCCGTGGCCAGTGCCCCGGTGGCCGGGGGCGAGATTCGCCTGCCCCGGGCCCTGACCTTCCAGCCCCTCCGGTCAGGGGATCACCTGCCCGACGATTTCCTCATCCGCTACCGGCCGGACGGGGTCGCCTCGGATGCCTCACCGGCCGGCTTGACCGGGCACGGCGAAGCCCTCCGGCTGGACATCCACCGGGGCGCGGTCGTCCGCTGGCGCCATCCGTTCCTTTCCCCCCTCCTTGGGCGGTTTGCCATCACTGTCGCCACGGGGACCAGCCCCCTGGCCGTGCGGGTACAGCAGGCCCTGATCGAGGTCCAGGCCGGGGAGGCCATGCTGGAAGTGGATGGCAGCGGCAACGCGAGCGTGGCTTTGCGCAAGGGGGTTGCCTGGGTGAAGACCCCTGGGCGGCAGATCATCCGCCTGGTGCCGGGCCGCCAGATCGATCTGCCGCGCTGGGGTGACCCCGGGCCGCTTCGCGACCAGAATGCCCGCTGGTCTGAGGTCTCGCGCGGGTTTCTGACCTCGGCCGCCGCCCGTCCCCTTCCCCCGCCCCCGGCCGACGACGAGCAGGAGCGGCAGAAGAAAAAGGAGGCGGACGAAGAGGAAGATCGGGAAGGGACAGCCCCCGGCGAGGGTTCCGATGAGTCGGGGGAAGTGGGCGCCCTGTCCGTCGGCAGTTCCGACGAGGGTTCCCGCCCGGCGGAGGGCGCCGGGGAATCCCGGGCCGTCCCCCCGGCGGATGTCGCCTCCCTGCCCGCTGTCCTCGATCTGGCCGAGCCGGTGACCTACGCGGCGCCCACCGCTTCGGGGGTCACCATCGCCCCCGACGTCGAGAGGGAGTGGGAAACCGGGTCCGAAGCCGAGAGCCTGGTTCCCCCGCTGGCAGTGGGCACCCAGGCGTCTGCCCCCCGCGCCGCGACCGGCCGTTCCATCCCCGCTTCCCCCTCGCGCGAAGCTCCTGCCCTGCCCGTCAAGTCCCCTGCCGCGGCATCC
>CAZKPI010000655.1:0-3216 GCA_964554555.1 uncultured bacterium | reverse complement strand
GGCCAGCTCGGCGGCCCCGAGGGGCCGGCCCGGCTCGATCAGGATGTCGCCCCGGCGGGCGTCTTCCCCGGCCTCCCGGATGTTGAACCCCTCCGGCCAGGTTCCCTGCGGGAAGACCACCTGGCCGCGCGTCCGGCAATGCTCTTCCGCGGCCACGCAGAAGGCCCAGGCGGGAACGGGCTGGCCGGTCAGCACCCGGCGCGTGCGGCCGTCGAGGCGGGCGGGGTCGGGGTGGTCGGGCTCGAGCAGGAGGTAGCCGTCAGGCCGACGGCCGTCGTTGGGGAGGGCAAAGCCGTCCATGGCGGAGTTGCGGACGGGGGGAATGTCGGCGGGGGCGGTGACGCGTTCCGCCGCCGCGCGGCCTGGCGCGTGATGCAGGAGGACGGATTCGGCCGGAAGGGGGGCCAGATGGGCCTCGATGAGGCGCCGGGCCTCCTCGAGGGTGACCGGTGCCGGGGCGGCGGGCCGGCGGTTGGAATCGATGGTGATGGTTCTCATGATACGGGGGTGGCAGGTGGGAGCGCGGTGAGGTAGTATAGCACGTCTCCCGCCCTGGGCCGCCAGGGATGGCGCCGCGCAGGCCTGTCCGGGGCCGGCCCGGAAAGGGGCCATTCCGGACCGGGCGGGAACAAGGAGACATGCATGGATTCGACTCCCCGCGGTATCCGCCCCCACATCGCGCTGTTCGGCCGCCGCAACGTCGGCAAGTCCTCGCTGATCAACGCCCTGACCGGCCAGCAGGTCGCCCTGGTATCGGACACCCCCGGCACCACGACCGACCCCGTGTACAAGAACATGGAACTTCTGCCGCTGGGGCCGGTCGTTCTGATCGACACCGCGGGCCTCGACGACGTTGGGGAACTGGGGCAGATGCGGGTCGAGGCCACCCGGCAGGTGATGCGCAAGACCGACCTTGCCCTGGTCGTGCTCGAACCCCGCAAGGAGCTGAAGGAGAGCGAGCGCACTCTGCTCGACACTCTCCGCCACGGGCGAACCCCTTTCCTGGTGGTGGTCAACAAGTGCGACACCGGCGAACCGCCCGATCATCTCCTGGAGGAGCTCAAGGGCATGGGCATCACGCCGATTGCCGTCAGCGCGAAGACCGGGGCCGGCATCGAAGAGTTGCGGGGGCGGCACATCCAGGGCCGGCTGAAGGACTTCGACGCTGGCACGATCCTGGGCGACCTGGTGCATCCCGGCGAGGTGGTGATCCTGGTGGTGCCCATCGATCTGGCGGCGCCGAAGGGGCGCCTGATCCTGCCGCAGGTGCAGACCATCCGCGACCTGCTCGACGCCGACTGCCTCACGGTCGTGGTGAAGGAACGCGAACTGCGGGCCGCCCTGGAGATGTTGCGCCGGCCCCCCGCCCTGGTTGTCACCGATTCCCAGGCCTTCCTGAAGGTGGCCGGGGACGTGCCGCGCGGGGTGCCGTTCACCAGCTTCTCGGTCCTGTTCGCCCGCTACAAAGGCGATCTGAACGCCTACCTCGACGGCATCCGGTCCTTGAAGGGGCTGACGCCGGGGTCGCGCATCCTGGTATCGGAAACCTGCACGCACCATCAGGTGGCCGACGACATCGGCCGGGTCAAGATCCCGCGCTGGATGCGCCAGACCTACGGCGGCGACCTGAAGTTCGAGTTCTCGCAGGGGGCCAGCCTGCCCGCCGATCTCGCCTCGTTCCAGCTGGTCATCCAGTGCGGGGGCTGTATGGTGAACCGGCGCACGGTGCTCGACCACATTGCCGCCTGCCAGGCGGCCGGGGTGCCCATCACCAACTACGGCATCCTCATCGCCCACCTGCACGGGGTCCTCGAGGAGGCGGTCAGGCCGTTCGGGCTCAGCCTCGACTGACCCTGGTCAGGCCGTTCGGGCTCAACCTCGACTGGCCCCGGCCCGGCCGGTTCAGAGCAGGGCGTCCAGGGCCACGGGCTGGGCGGCGGGCTGGCCCTTGGGATCGCGGACGATGCGGGCGGCGGGGGTGGCGGGGTCGTGCGTGAAGAAGACGGCGCCCCGGGCGGCGGCAATCTCCTCGAGCAGGCGCTGTTTTTCGTCGATCAGCAGTTCGGGGAACCGGTCGTAGCCCATGGTGATGGCGGTGCGGACCCACGGGGCGGCCGGAATCAGGTCGGCGACGAAGACGAGGGGCCCTTTCGGCAGGTGCAGGGTTGACAGCATCAGGCCGGGGGTGTGGCCGCTGGAGAAGCGGAAGGTCACCAGCGGTGCCAGGTCCG
This sequence comes from uncultured bacterium, assembly GCA_964554555.1. Taxonomy (GTDB): domain Bacteria; phylum Muiribacteriota; class Ozemobacteria; order Ozemobacterales; family Ozemobacteraceae; genus Ozemobacter. The sequence continues at coordinate 985 of CAZKPI010000655.1, read as the reverse complement.
GCTTGCCGTCGTCGGCCACCAGCACCAGCCGGCCGGACTGCTCCAGCAGACGGTTGATGGGGGGAATGTAGGACGCCTTGTCGCGGGGGTGCGGGTGGAGGGCGCGGTCCCACTGCGTGCGGCCCACATAGAACGTCGCCTTCGGGAACAGCAGGCGGGGCTGGCCGCCGTCCATCTCGACGAGGCCGCCGGCGTGGTCGAAGTGCAGGTGCGACAGCACCACGGCGTCGATGTCGGCGTCGGAAAGGCCGTTCTGGCGGAGGCCGGCGAGCAGAAGGTGGTCGGGCGGGGTCACGCCGTAGCGTTCCTTCAGCTTGTCGTCGAAGAAGTTGCCGATGCCGGTCTCGAACAGGAGGCGGCGGCCGTCGTCGGTCTCGACGAGCAGGGCGCGGCAGGCCAGGTCGATGCGGTTGCGGTCGTCGGGCGGCGACCAGCCCTTCCAGACCTCGCGGGGGGCGTTGCCGTACATGGCCCCCCCGTCGAGACGTTGCCGGTTCCCTTCGATGGCGGTGAGACGCATGGATGACCTCCTACACCGCCCGGCGGTACTGGCCGCCGATGCCGTAGAGGGTGCGGGTGATCTCGCCGAGAGTGCAGTGCCGGGTGGTGTTGAGCAGTTCCTCGAAGATGTTGCCGTTGGCCAGGGCGACGTCCTCCAGGCGCTGGCGGGCGGCGGCGGCCTTGTCGGCGTGCCGCTTCCGGAAGGCCTCCAGGCGGGCGAGCTGGTCGTCCTTCTCCGCGTAGGTGGCGCGGGCCAGCTGGATGGTGACGGCCTGGCCGGCCAGCTCGTCCTGCTTCGGGTTGAGGTAGGTGTTGACCCCGATGATGGGCAGTTGGCCGTTGTGCTTGAGGATCTCGTAGTGCATGCTCTCGTCCTGGATCTTCTCACGCTGGTACTGGGTCTCCATGGCGCCGAGCACGCCGCCGCGGCTGGACAGGCGTTCGAACTCCTGCAGGACGGCTTCCTCGACGAGGTCGGTCAGAT
>CAZKPI010000654.1:0-3217 GCA_964554555.1 uncultured bacterium | reverse complement strand
GCCTCCGCAACGGTCAGTCGGGTCATTCGGCGGGAAGGAAGGCGGCGGAGCCCGTCAACAGGGGGTGCGGGTCGATCGGCTTCCCGCTCTCACTGCCGCGGCGGACCTCGAAATGCAGGTGGGGTCCGGTGGAGACGCCGGTGTTGTTGCAGAGGCCGATGGGATCGCCCCGGCCGACAACGGCGCCGGGGGCGGCGCGGCCTTCACTGCGCAGGTGCCCGTAGCGGGAGTAGAACACGCCGGCATCGAGGTCGTGGCGCACCACGACCATGAACCCGTAGCCGCCGTTCCATTCACTGCGCACGACCCGGCCGGGACCGACGGCAGTGACCTTCCAGCCGTCACAGCCGGCGGCGGCGAGATCGATGCCGTCGTGATGGCGAAGGCGTCCGGTCTTGGGGTGGCGGCGCAGGCCCATCGCCGAGGTGGTGGTGATACCCTGGCCGGACGGCGACCGCAGGGGGTTGAGGCCGCCGAACTCCTGGTCGAGGGTCTTGAGTTTCTCCTCGATGTCGGCCCTGGTGGCGGGCGCGTCGGGCTCGGGGCGGCGGCCGAGGTGCTCGAGCGCTTCGAGAAGGTCCTCCCGGATGAGCTGTTTGAGGAGGCGCACCTTCTCCGGATCCTTGACCCGGCGGGCCAGCTCGTCACGGGCCATCGCCAGCAAATAGGCGTACCGGCCGCGCCTGGTCGTACTGCCCAGGCGTTTGGCGATGTCGACGAGCATCCCGTAGGTTTCGACCGCCCGCTCCAGGGCGGCCAGTTCTCCGGCGGTCGCCGTCTTCCCCCGCACCGCCTGGATGCTCTGCCACAGGTCGCGGAAGGCATCCAGCCGCAGGGCTTTCTCGAACGTCCCCAGATCCTTCACATCGACCGCCCTGATCGCGGCTTCGAGCTGAAGCAGGCGCCGGATCTTCTCGCGGCGGTCCCCCCGGTCGAGCTGGAGAAGGGGGATCAGGAAGGCGTTCTTGCCGAGAAGCTTCGCCAGCACGGCTTCGACGTCGGCATCCCCGATGACGCGGGCCGCGCCGGCCAGGGGAAAGGCCAGGTCTTCGGGCCGGTAGACAAGGTCGGGGCCGGGGGCTCCGTCAGCGGACGCCGCCCAGACGGGGCCGGTCCCCAGACCAAGGAACAGGAACAGGGACAGGACCGACCGGATGCCAGAAACGGTCAACCGGGCAGAGCCTCCCGAATGGCAGTGGTGGTTCACAGCAGGTTCCTCCCCTTGATCGCGGCGGGATATCGGTGGGGGGCCAATGGTATCATTCCCGCCCGTTCCGTGACAGCCCCCGGGGTGATCCTCATGCCCCGACACGCCCGGCAGGCGTGTTGCCGGGACGGTTCCCGGCACCCCGGCCGACCGGCCGGGTTGGCGGCCGCCGTCGGGGACTCCTCAGGGAACGGGAGGCAGGCGGTTCAGGATGGCGGCGGTGAACGAGGCGGCGGCCGCGGGGCCGTTGCCGGTCACGAGTGGACCATCCTCCTGGCAGGGGGCATCCGCGTACACGGCACCGCCTTTTTTGAGCTCGGCGACCGCTTCGTCGGCTTTCCAGACGGTGGCCTTCTTCCCTTTCAGGAGACCGGCGCGGGCCAGCACCACCGGCGACAGACAGATGGCCGCCACCGGTTTCCCCGCGGCGGCCATCTGCCGGGCCAGGTTCTGCAGGCCGGCGTGGTTCCACAGGTGGGCCGGGGAACCGGCGCCTCCGACGATGACCAGCGCCAGCAGGTCGTCGGCCTTCAGGTCGTCGATCAGGACCTCCGCTTCGGCCTTGCCGCCGAGCATGCCGACGGCGGTTCCCTTCTTCGTGCTGGCGATCAGCGTGCCGTAGCCGCCTTTCCTGACTCCGGCGAGCGGCACGAACAGCTCCTCGTCGCGGAACTGCTCGGGCGCGATGACAAAAGCCACGCGGTAGGCGGGGATCTTCGCTCCCGGCGGCACGGAACCGGCAGGGGTCTGACCCTGGGCAAAAGACGGCACAGACAAGGCGACGATCAGCAGGCAAGCGACGAAGACTGGCACAGGAACCTCCTCTTCACCGGAACGGGGATTTCCTCTGCCGGGATTCTACCGCCGCCAGGGGCGGCACGCAACCCAGACACCGGCTCACCCGGCCGCCGGAAGCGTCACCCGGCATGGCCGCCCGAGGCGGCCTCAGCCGCCGTTCCGGCGCCCGGCCCGGCGGCGCCAGCCATCCCAGGCGTAGACGGCGATCCCGGTCCAGATCACGGCGAAGCCGACCAGGCGCGCGGACTGGAACGGTTCCCCGTAGAAAAACACGCCCAGGACGAACTGGAAGGTCGGGGACAGATACTGCAGGAGTCCGACGGTGATCAGGTCGAGGCGGCGGGCGGCGTGATGGAAGAGCAGAAGCGGCACCGAGGTGGTGACCCCGGCGCCGGCCAACAGCAGGTCGGTCTTCCAACCCTGATGCCAGAAGGCGGCCTGCCCCTTCGCCTGCAGGTATCCAAGCCAGCCCGCGGCCAGCGGGAAGAACAGCAGGGCCTCGAACACCAGGCCGTCAAACGCGCCCAACCGGGCGGTCTTGCGCAGGAGCGTGTAGAGAGCGAAGCTGACGGCCAGGACGATCGAGACCCAGGGCAGAGCCCCGAAGGCCGCCGCCAGCCAGGCCATGCCGGCGGCGGCGCAGGCCACCGACAGCCACTGCGGTCCGTTCAGCCGTTCCCCCAGCACCACCATGCCCAGGGCCACGGTGACCAGGGGGTTCAAAAAGTATCCCAGACTGCAGTCGACGATACGGCCCTGCTGGACCGCCCAGATGTAGGTGAACCAGTTGCCGCCCAGCAGGACAGCGGTGATGGTGAACCGCCGCCAGTTGGCCGATTCGGCCAGGGCCCGGCGCAAACCGGCCCCGCGGTCGCGGGCCGCGATGAGCAGAAGCAGAAAGGCCAGCGACCAGACCATGCGGTGGCACAGCACCTCGAAGGCGGGCACCGCCTCCAGCCATTTCCAGTAGACGGGAAGAACGCCCCATAGCGTGTAGGCGACGATGCCCGTCAGCCATCCGCCGCCCGCGGCGGGGATGGTGCCAGCCGCACTATCGGCGAGATCTGTACGATCCATTACTCTGGTACTTTCATTCGCCGATGCGTATTCCGGCGTCGGTCCCAGGTTGCTGGAGTCGTGCTTTGATCAGCCGCGGCGAGGTGTGGAACGCGGGGCAGACCGCTTGATGCGGGGCTTTTTCGTCGGCGCCCA